>CAZVLI010000289.1:0-5620 GCA_964627965.1 uncultured Rhodospirillales bacterium | reverse complement strand
CCAGGTCGAACTTGCCGTCCGCGAATGGAAACCATTCCTCGTCCGCCACCGCGCGCAGTCCGCTCGACGGCAACATCGCCGCCGCCAAGTCGGTCTGCACCACCGTCTCGATACCGAAACCGGATAGCGCCTCGGCCACCCGCCCGCCGTGCGCCCCCAGGATCAGCGCGGTCGAGAAGGTGCGCTTCACGTCGGCCAGCCGTTCGGCCAGTCGCTCCGCCACCTCGCGCACCAGGAAGTCGTGCGCGTCGAACCCGGCGGCGGCTCGCGCCCGATGCTGGCGAACGAGCGCCCGGTCGAATACCGCCGCGTCGTCGGTCATGTTGCTAGGTCGCGGACATGCCGCTTTCGACCGGGATGATCGCGCCGGTCATCAGCCGGCTGTCGTCGCTGGCCAGGAACAGTGCCACGTCGGCGATGTCCTCCGCCTTGCCCATGCCCAGCAGGTGCCGGTGCGCGAAGGGGTTGTCCTCCACCGGACCCTGGATCATCCCGACCACGCGGTCGGTCAGGATCATGCCGGGCGCCACGGCGTTGACCCGGATGTCGGGCGCCCATTGCAGCGCCAATGTACGAGTGAGCGCGAGCACGCCACCTTTCGCGGACGTGTAGGCGTCGGCGCCAGTGGTGCCGACCAGCGCCCGGATCGAGGTGGTGTTGATCACCGAGCCGCCGCCGCTGGCCCGCATCAACGGCAGTCCGAACCGGCAGAACAGGAAGGTCCCGAACAGGTCGACCTTGATCGTGCGCCAGAACTCGTCGAGCGGCAGATCGGTGACCTTGCCGTCGCGCGGATTGCCGCCACCGGCATTGTTGTAGAGCACGTCGAGGCCGCCCAGCACCTCGCCGGCCTGCTGCATCGTGGCCTTCACCGCCGTCTCGTCCGCGACGTCGCAGGTGTAGAAGGTGGCGCCGGTCTCGTCGGCCACCGCCTTGCCGAGATCCTGGGCGATATCGCAGAAGGCGACCTTGGCGCCCTCGGCCACGAAGCGCCGCACGGCCGCCCGGCCGATGCCGTTGGCCCCGCCGGTGATGAAGGCGCGCTTGCCGTCCAGTCTTCCGCTCATCGTCTTCCCCATCGCTGCGTTAGCGGCGACTATAACGTCATGACCGTGCTGGCGGACATCGAAGCGGGGCTGCGGCGCACGCCGGGCAAGTTGCTCGACCTGCTGCTGCCGCCGCGATGCCTGGGTTGCGGCGGCGAAGTCGAGGCGCCGGGCCAGCTCTGCGGCGACTGCTGGGGCGGGCTCAGCTTCATCGCCGATCCCTGCTGCGGCCGCTGCGGTCGGCCCTTTCACGCGACGCGAACCAGCGCGCCGTTCTGCGCCGACTGCTTGCGCGACCCGCCGGCCTACGACCGCGCCCGCGCCGTGTTGATTTACGACGACGCCAGCCGCGACATGGTCCTGGCCTTCAAGCACGGTGACCGGACCGATGCCGCGCCGACCTACGCGAACTGGATGGCGCGCGCCGCAGGCCCGCTGCTGGAACGCGGCGTCGACCTGGTGGTGCCGGTGCCGCTGCACCGCTGGCGGCTGCTGCGGCGGCGCTACAACCAGTCGGCGCTGCTGGCCCAGGCGCTGGCGCGTCATACCGGCGTGCCGTTCCGCCCGGCGGCGCTCTCGCGCGTCCGTCCGACGCGCAGCCAGGGGCGTCTGTCCGCCGCCGGCCGCGCCCGCAACGTCCGCGGCGCCTTCGCCGTAAGGCCAGAACAGGTGAAGGACCGGTCGGTTCTGCTGGTCGACGACGTGCTCACCTCCGGCGCGACGCTCTCTGCCTGCGCTCGCACACTCAAGCGCGCGGGTGCGCGAGAGGTCTTCGCGGTCACCCTGGCGCGGGTTGTGCGCGGCGGCGGCTGACCTATATTTTCTTCCCTTCGGTTTCTGATGGAGTGCTCGCCGATGGCGAAGGTCGAGATGTATTCGACGATGTGGTGCGGCTTCTGCGCCCGCGCCAAGGCGTTGCTGAAGGCCAAGGGCGTGTCGTTCACCGAGATCGACGTCGACACCACAGCCGGCGCGCGTGACGAGATGCTGACCCGCTCCGGTGGCCGGCGGACGGTGCCGCAGATATTCATCGACGGTCAGCATGTCGGCGGCTCCGACGACCTGATCGCGCTGGAACGCGCCGGCAAGCTCGATTCGATGCTGCAGGCGGGGGCCTAGGCGATGGCGACGTTCAAGGCCGCGTGCGTCCAGAACACCGCCACGAACGACATCGAGCACAATATCGCCCAGCTGGGCATCGCCGTGCGGCGCGCACGGGACACCGGCGCCGACTTCATCACCACGCCCGAGGTCTGCCTGATGATCGAGCAGGGGGCGCGGCGCACCCGCGAGAAGGCGGTGCCGGAGGCCGAGCATCCCGGCCTGGCCGCGTTTCGCGAATGGGCGCGCGAGACCGGCGCCTGGATGCTGGCCGGCTCGCTCACCATCCTGCGCGAGGACGACAAGCTGGCGAACCGGTCCTACTTGCTGGACCCGGCCGGCGAGGTCGTGGCGACCTACTCCAAGATCCACATGTTCGACGTCACGCTGCCGAACGGCGAGCAGTACCGCGAGAGCAACGCCTACACGCCGGGCGAGGACGCAGTGCTGGCCGACCTGCCATGGGGCCGGCTTGGCATGACGATCTGCTACGACATGCGCTTCCCGCACCTCTACCGCGACCTGGCCAAGCAGGGTGCCGACATCCTGACCGTCCCGTCGGCCTTCACCCGGCCGACCGGACAGGCGCACTGGGAAGTGCTGCTGCGGGCGCGGGCCATCGAGACCGGCTGCTTCGTGATCGCGGCGGCGCAGTGCGGCGAGCATGCCGGCGGCCGCAAGACCTACGGCCACTCGCTGATCGTCGCGCCGTGGGGCGAGGTGCTGGCCGAGGCCGGCGAACTGCCCGGCGTCGTCACCGCGACGATCGACCTGGACCGCGTCGCGGAGGCGCGTCAACGCGTGCCCTCGCTGCAGCACGACCGCGCCTACAGCGACCCCACCCTCGCCAATCCGACCGACCAGGCGGCGGAGTAGGGCGCGGGGCCGCCGGGATCGCGCGGAAGCGCCCGCAGCGCTACGCCAGGCGGTACACCCGGCTCGCGACGCCGCTGTACAGGGCTGTCTTTTCGTCCGCCGACGCGCCGGCGGTGATGAGCTTGAATGCGTTCCATAGCTCGGTGTAGCCGCACGATTGCTTGTCGGGCGGGAAGTTGCTCTCGAACATGCAGCGATCGGCGCCGAACGCGTCGATGCAGGGCTCGATATATGGCCGCCATGCCGCGGCCAGCTCCGACGACGACGGCGGCACGTTGCGGTCGTGGAACCCGAAGCCGAATAGCGGCATGCCGAGACCGCCAAGCTTGGCGTGGACGTTGGGGCACGTGGCAAGCTCGCGGATCGTCTCGCGCCATGCCGGCATGATCTCCTCGCGCCGGCCCTCGTAAGGGCCGACCCCCATAACGCCGCCGAAATGATTGAGGATGATCGTGGTCTCGGGGAAGGCGCGGGCCAGGTCGACCAACTCCGGAATTTGCGGGTGATATACCCAGGCGTCGAAGCTCAGCCCGAGCGGCGCGAGCTGGGCGAAGCCCTCCCGGAAAACCGGGTCGGCGAGCCGATGCGGTGGCACTTGCCGGGCGACGTACTTGCTGATCCGCTCGTCGGCGTCCCATGAGGCGCTGTAGCGGACGCCGCGCAGGCGCCCGCCCGCCGCCTCGATCTCCGCCTCCAGGACGTCGCGCACGGGCGCGCCGAGCGCCAGGTCGGCAAATCCGACGATGCCGGCCGCGACCCGGCACGGGCCGTAGTTGCCACTGTCGCTCATTGCCGCGATACCGCGGACGAACTCGATCTCACCGACCGGCCGCATCGCCTCGGGCCCGTCGGCGCGATGCATCGCGTGGCATTCCAGGAACACGGACGCCACCACGTTGTGCCCGCCGGCGATATCGGCGAGGAACTCGGGCAGCAGGTACAGGCCGCGTTCCGCCGTGTGCCACAGGTGGTGATGCGGGTCGACGATCGGCAACTCGGGCTCCAGCGCCGGCTCCGTCGGCTTGCGGGCGAGCCACTCGCGCAGCCCGGCATCGCTACGATGAACGATGCCGCGATACTCGCTTCTGTCGGCCATGACTGTCGTTTCCTTCCTGGTGCGGCTTCGGTTGGCCGCTGTCGACGATTGTGCCCGCCCGGGCGGGCGGCGTCTTCGGCAATCGTCGCGGTCCCTTTCCGGTGTTGCGCTCAGGTCGCCCTAGGTGGGGCAGGCGCCGGCAAGGCGCGCCCGGGGATGTTCGTTGTCTGCGGGGACGGGGCCTAGACCAGCACTGGCGCGCCGCGGATCGCGCAGATGCGCTGGCGCATCGCCGGGCCGGCGCTGTCCAGGCCCTGCTCGAAGGCGATGACCGTGAGGTCGGGGGCAACCGCGTCGAGCAACTCGTTCTCGCGCAACAGGAAATCCGGGTTAGACGGCTTCCCGAAACGCTCGTTGCCGGCCATGAAGGTCTCGTAGATCAGCACCCCGTCCGGCTCCACCGCCGCGATCAGGGCCGGGAACAGTGGCCGGTGCAGGTAGTTGGTCACGATCACGCCGGCGAACTGTCGCCCGGCCAGCGGCCAGGGCGAGCCGTCCTCCAGGTCGGCCGCGATGGCGTCCACGCCGTCCAGATTGCTGACGCCGGAGATGTCGCGGTCGACGGCCGTCACGGCGTGCCCCAGTTCGCGCAGCAGCCGCGTGTGCCTGCCGCCGCCGCAAGCGAGGTCCAACACCGGTCCGCCTTCCGCGATCAACGACGCGAAGCGCCTCACCCAAGGTGACGCGGCCGCGGCGCTCACTGGCACTCCCCTTGGCAAAGTGCCAGGACAGTGCCATTTATGAACAGCAAACGTGTTTCGGGCATAGTTCGCCAATGATCGTCTTCGACCTGATCTGTTCGCAAGAGCACACCTTCGAGTCCTGGTTCAAGGATTCCGGCGCCTTCGACAAGCAGCGCAAGCGCAAGCTGATCGAATGTCCGGTCTGTGGCGACACCAAGGTGGAGAAGGCGCTGATGGCGCCGGCGGTGGCCACCGGCCGCAAGAAGGATGCCGCGCGCGAGAAGATGGTGATGGCCCAGGCCTTCAAGGCGCTGTCGGAGATGCGCAAGAAGGTTGAGGACAATTGCGAGTATGTCGGCGACAAGTTCGCCGACGAGGCGTTGAAGATCCATCACGGCGAGACCGAGAAGCGCGACATCTACGGCGAGGCCACCGAGGATGAGGCGGAACGCCTGGAAGAGGAAGGCGTCGAGTTCGGCCGCATCCCCTGGCTCCCCCGCGCCGACAACTGACGCGCCCGAAGGCGCGTCATCCCGGACTTGATCCGGGATCCATGTCGACCCCACGCATGTCTTCGAAATGGACCCCGGCTCAGGGCCGGGGTGACGGCTAGGAAGGCTTCACCGCCGTCAGCAGATAGTTGATCGGGGTCCGGCGCGTCAGCACCCATTCGGCGCTGATCGGCCGATAGTTCAGGCCCGAAAGCGTGCGCGGTTCGGCGCCGGCCCGGCGCAGCCAATCCTTCAGTTCGCGCGGCCGGACGAAGCGCCGCCAGTCGTGCGTGCCGCGTGGCAGCAGGCGGGCGATGTACTCCGCCC
>CAZVLI010000288.1:2284-5624 GCA_964627965.1 uncultured Rhodospirillales bacterium | reverse complement strand
GGATGTCGGTGAGGACGGGATCGAACAGCGCCACGGTGCGGCTCGGGTCGACGAGGAAGTCGTTGATCGCAGCCCCCGGCTCGGTCCGCCCGTTCCAGTAGTTCCCGGTGACGTCGACGAACGGATTCCCACTCGCGATGCCGACGTCGAACCAGGGCTCGGTCTGCGGCCCAACGAACGCGTTGTTCTCGACATCGATGATCTGCCCAACGTCTCGGTCCGGACGTACCGAGATGCGCAACGCCGCGGCCGCCGAAACCCGCCATGGTGGCGCCGGTCGTCAACGCGCATCGCCCGCCGGTGGTACCGCTGCCCCAGCCTCGGCCGTCCGCGCCGGCCGAGGCCCGCGTCCGGCCCGGCCTGCACTGGGAGCGCCCCCGCGTGATCCAGTTGCGCCCGACGCAGATCGAGGTGATGCCGGCGCCGGTGTCCGAGTGCACGCCGATGCCGCAGCCGAAGGTGCAGCCGGCGCCGCAGAAACTGGCGCAGCCGAGCCCGCGCCGGCGCAAGGCGACCACGGTCCGGCTGGAACCGCAGCTCTACGCCCGCCTGCGCTTGGCCCGCGAGCAGCTCGGCCGATCCGGCCAGGCGATCCTGGTCGAAGCTCTCAACGACTGGTTGGCCGCACACGAAACCGACGCCTGACCCGATCGTCGCGATCCGCGCTCGCGACGATCTCACAACGGTTGACACCGGGGCGGCTCCGCAAGGGGCCGCCCCGTTCCGTTCGGGTCACGTCATGCGGCCATAGCGCCGCATCAAATCGACCACGGCGTCGTGGGGGATGGCTCGGCAAACCTTGCCCGCGGGCTTTGCGGTGTCCGTATCCTCGGCCGCGAGCATGGCGTTGATCACCGCCTCCTCGATGGCGTCCACGGCGGCCAGGTAGATCGGGTCCAGTTGACCCGTACCCACGGCGTCGAAGCGGTGGGTCGCGTTGTTGAGGTCGGACAACGGCATCGGGTTGGCGGTCGAGAAGGCGAGGAAGATGTCGCCCGACGATTGCCCGCCGGGCGAGCCGAGCCGTCCGATGCCGATGGCGGCACGCTTGGCGAGCCCGCGCAGCTGGTGCGGCAGCAGCGGCAAATCGGTGCCGATGACCGCGATGATCGAGCCCAACTCGCGATCGCTCAGCAGCATGTCGTCGCGCAGATGCTGGCCGACGGGGACACCCCGGATGCTGAGCCAGTCGCGCCGGCCGTAGTTCGCCTGTACCAGAACGCCGACGTGATGCGTCCTGCCGTCGAGCTCAACGCGACGTGAGGCCGTGCCGGTTCCGCCCTTGAACTCGAAGGCGATCATGCCGGTGCCGCCGCCGACATTGCCTTCCGCCACGGGTCCGCCGGTCGCCGCGTTCATCGCGGCCAGGGCGTGCGCTTCGGTGACGTGCAGGCCGTTGATGTCGGAAAGCACGCCGTCGTACGTCTCCGCCACCACCGGCATGGCCCAGACGTGGCCGTCGCGCCAGGCGTCGCCGTAGGTCTCGATTGTCCAGCTGACTGCGGCGTGATGGACGATGCCGACCGAATGGGTATTGGTGATGCACAGGGGCCCCAGGAAGTAGCCGCCGTCCTCGATCCAGTGCGTGCCGGTCATCTCGCCGTTGCCGTTAAGCGCGTGCCAGCCGGCCCAGACCGGGCGCGGCTCGCGGTCGCCAAGGCGCGGCAGAATCGCGGTGACGCCAGTGCGCACCTGTGTCGGCGCGTCGGCGGTGACCGTGGTGAACCCGACACCGACGCCCGGCACGTCGGTGATCGTGTTGTGCGTGCCCGGCGTGCCGTCGAAAGGTAGTCCGAGTTCGCGTCCGCGCGGCTTGCTCATCGCCGATCTCCTCGTGATGTCAGCATGATAGCCGCAACCGCATCTTAAGTGGCGCTTAACCACGAGGCGTTAACCTCGGGGCAACGCTGCGAAGGAGTGCGGTCCATGCGTACGGTCATTCTCGCCGGTGGCTTCGGCACCCGGCTGTCGGAGAAGACCCAGGACATCCCCAAGCCGATGGTCGAGGTCGGTGGCCGGCCGTTGCTGTGGCACATCATGCAGATGTACGCCCGCCACGGCTTCAAGGAGTTCGTGCTGGCGCTGGGCTACAAGCAGTGGGTGGTGAAGCAGTATTTCCTGCAGGCCAACCTGATGAACCGCGACGTCTCGGTCGACCTGTCGACCGGCGCGGTGAAGGGCCATCGCAATGAGGCGCAGGACTGGCTGGTCCACATGTTCGACACCGGGCTGGAGACCATGACCGGCGGTCGCATCGGCCGGTTGCGCGAGTGGCTCGGCAACGAGACCTTCATGCTGACCTACGGCGACGGGCTGTCGGACATCGACATCCGCGCCGTCGTCGAGACACACAAGCGCCAGGGGCGCCTTGCGACCATCACCGCGGTGCGCCCGCCGGCGCGCTTCGGCGGCATCGTCTTCAACGGCGAGCAGGTGGTCGACTTCACCGAGAAGCCCCAGATCGGCGAAGGCTGGATCAACGGCGGCTTCATGGTGCTAGAGCCGGGCGTACTCGACTACATCGACGGCGACGAGTCGGTGCTGGAGAAGTCGGTACTGGAGCGCCTGGCTGCCGACGGCGAACTCGCCGCCTACCAGCACGACGGCTACTGGCAGTGCTGCGACACCTTGCGCGACTTGACGACGTTGCAGGCGATCTGGGATCGCGGCAACCCGCCCTGGCTGTCCGCGCCGCCGGCGGTCGACACGCCCGAGGTGCGCCGGCTGGCCGTCGGCGCCTAGCGCGACCCGCCGGGTCTAAGGTTCAGAACTAATCCGATAGGTGTGCCGGCGAGCGAGCGCTCGCCGGGCGCGATCGTCCGCTAGCTTGCCTGGCGCCAGCCGTTCGCCTTCAGCGAGGTGAGGGTGTCGTACAGCCGCTTGGCGTTGGCGCCATGAATGTCGATCGCGTCCATCTTGCGCCGCGCCGCCTCCATCGTGCGGAAGGCGTCCTCGGGCCGCTCCAGCCAGTCGGTCAGCTTGGCCGCAGCGTCGCCATCGCCGAGGCCGAAGCCGATGATCTCCTCGCCGTCGACGAAGGTTTCCGCGACGCCCGGGTTGAGGTCGCTCATCACCGCCGCGCCGGCATCCATGCCGTGCAGGACCCGCTCGTGAACATAGCGCGGGAAGGCGGGTCCGAGATTGATCACCACGCGGGCGGAGCGGTACTCCTCGAACAGCGCCGGCATGGTCAGCGTGCCGAACTTGCGACGTCGGCCGAGCTTGTCGAATTCCGGGAAACCTTCGCCGTGGAACCGCACCGGCAGGTCGACGAGCTGGCGCATCACGAATTGCCGCCGCCACAGCTTCACGTAGGCGTCGGTCAGCATGGTGATGGTCG
>CAZVLI010000288.1:0-2274 GCA_964627965.1 uncultured Rhodospirillales bacterium | reverse complement strand
TCCACCTTGTCGAGCTCGACGGAACGGTCTTCGGCCGCTGCCTCCACGGCGCGGTAGGGCGTCGTCGACAGGTCGCGGACGCTGCTCTCGATCGCCTGCCAGGTGAGCTTCGTGTGTACCGGCGACATCGCCTGGATCTTCAGCGCGACGTTCGCGAGATCCATCGAGAAGTGCGTCAGGTTGACCGGCAGCACCGCCACCTTCTCGCGCTTCATGTAGCCGTCGAGGTCCATCGGCAGACGCGGAAGCTGCGGGTGCTTGCCGATCCCGAGGTTCAACTCCACCGCCGGTGTGTCGGCGCTGATGTACTTGTGCCAGTAGTCGATATGCGCCTGGTCGAGCGCGGCAAGTACGACATTGCCGGCGTTGGCGGGTAGCACGTCGTTGGCCGAGTTGCGGAAGATCGCCGGGTGGTCGAACAACCACATGACTAGCGGCACCGACGTCACCTCCTGCAGCGGCTTACCGCCGACCTCCAGCTGCAGGCCGTAGAACGACACCGACACAATGCACAAGAACGCGTCCGGCTGTTCCAGGACAGCGGCGATGGCGGTATCCCGGGCGTGGTCGTCGCGCACCGATACGCCGATGACGTCGCAGCCCAGTGGCGCGAAGCCGGCGGCCAGGCCTTCCTGGTAGACCAGGTCGTTGTTGTGGCCGCTGTGCAGGACCAGGACGGTGGGACGGTCGCTCATACGCGTTGTACTCCTCAGGCCTTGCGGCCGAAAAAGCCGGCGATCTGGTCGATCACGTAGTCGATCATGTCGTCCGACAGACCCGGATAGACGCCGATGAAGAAGGTGTCGCGCATGATCCGGTCGGTCTGGGTCAGCTCGCCGAACACGCGGCGCTCGATGTGCTCGAAGCCCGGCTGCTTCAGGATATTGCCGCCGAACACCAGCCGCGTTTCGATATTGGCCAGTTCCAGGTGGCTGGTCAGCGCTTTGCGGTCGACATCCTCGGCGACGGTGATCGGGAAGCCGAAGGGCGAGATCTCCGCCCGCTCGTCGACGATCGGCAGCGTCAGCACGTCCTCGAACCGCTTCAGGCCGTCGATGTAGCGCTGGAAGTTGCGCTGCCGCGCGGCCACGAACTGCTCGATCTTGTCGAACTGGGCGCAGCCGACGGCCGCCTGCATGTCGGAGACCTTCAGGTTGTAGCCCAGGTTCGTGTAGACGTACTTGTGGTCGTAGCCGGCCGGCAGGTCGCCGAGCTCCCACCCGAACCGCTTGCCGCAGGTATCGTTCTGGCCCGGGTCGCACCAGCAGTCGCGGCCCCAGTCGCGGATCGAGGTCGCGGTGCGTACCAGCCGATGATCGTTGATCACCACGCCGCCGCCTTCGCCCATCGTCATGTGATGCGCCGGGTAGAAGCTGAGCGACGACATCTGTCCGAACGTACCCAGCGGCTTGCCGTCATACGTGCCGCCGAGCGCGTCGCAGCCGTCCTCCAGCACCCACAGATTGTGCTTCTCGGCGACCGCCATGATGGTGGCCATGTCGCACGGGTTGCCGACCGTGTGCGGCACGAAGATCGCCTTGGTGCGCGGGCCGACGGCGGCTTCGATCAGCTTCGGGTCGATGTTGTAGGTACCGACCTCGCAGTCGACGAAGACCGGCACCAGCCCGTGCTGCACGATCGGGGTCAGCGTGGTCGGGAAGGTGACCGCCGGCGTGATCACCTCGTCGCCCGGCACCATCCGGCCCGGGCCCTTGCCCCGCAGCCGCTCGTCCAGCGGCCGGGCACACAGCGTCGCCAGCATCAGCAGGTTGGCCGACGAGCCGGAATTGACCAGAAGGAACCGGCGAGCGCCGAACTTTTTCTTCATCTTGTTTTCGAATTCAGCCGCGTAAGGACCTGACGTAAGCCAGAAATCGAGGCTCGAATCGACCAGGTTGACCATCTCGTGGTCGTCGTACACGCGGCCGGCATAGTTGATCCGGCTCTCGCCCGGGACGAACGGCTTCGGCCGGTGCGCGACGCGCCAGTAGTCGCGGACCTTGTCGAGGATCTCGGCCTTCAGCGCCGCGGCGTCGTCGACTTTGGAGATGGGAGCGGTCATGCGGCTTCTCCTTCGATCGCTTGGCCGATCGGTAGGTAGGTGAGGTCGGCGGGCAGGGCGGTGTCGGCCAGCAGGTTGCGGCCGTCGACCACGATGGCCCGGGCCATGCGCGGCGCCAGGTCGGCCCAGTCGAGGTTGGCGAATTCCGGCCACGCGGTGGCGATCACCGCCGCGTCGGCGGCCTCGAGCGCCTCGGCCGCGTCCAGGCAGGT
>CAZVLI010000287.1:0-5625 GCA_964627965.1 uncultured Rhodospirillales bacterium | reverse complement strand
GAAGCCGTCGCCCAGGTGCACGACTTCTGGACCGAGCTCGGCAGCAAGGTGGAGAAGATGGACGCGCGGCGGCACGACCTGGTGCTGGCCATCACCTCGCACCTGCCGCACCTGATCGCCTACAACATCGTCGGCACGGCGGAAGACCTGGAGACCGTCACCGAAGGCGACGTGATCAAGTACTCCGCCGGCGGCTTCCGCGACTTCACGCGTATCGCCGCCTCCGATCCGGTGTTCTGGCGCGACGTCTTCCTGAACAATCGCGAGGCCGTGCTGGAGATGCTCGGGCGTTTCACCGAGGATCTGATCGCGCTGCAGAGGGCGATCCGCTGGCGCGAGGGCGATCAGCTGGAGGCGCTGTTCACCCGTACCCGCGCGGTGCGGCAGCAGATCATCGATGCCGGTCAGGAAATCGCTGCTACCGACTTCGGTCGGCATCCGGAAAAACCGGACTGAGCCGCGCCACCTTCGCGGGGCCGAGGTAGAGCGCCCCGTCCTGCATCCGAACGGGTACCGAGAGCACGCCGCCGCCGGCCACCGCCAGCACGCCCAGTGCCGCTTTCGCCGCTGAGCCGGCGCCGGGCGACATCTGGCCTCTGGCGACGGCGAGATCGATCACCGCGTCCTGGCCGGTCATGCGCGCGGTCAACGCGCCAAGCGGCCGCATCTCGTCGTCGAGCGCCAGCGTGCCCTCCGACTCGAGCTGCAGCTCGCCCCACAGCAGCAGCAGCCGGTCGATGTCGATGGTGCCGCCGGCGTCGCGCCACGATGCCAGCGCCACGTCGGGCGAGGGACCGTCGATCACGCCGCGCAACTTGCTCTCCAGGGCCATCTTGTCGATCACCTGACCGAACGGCATCGGTCCGAGGCCACGGGCACTGAACTGTTCCGCCGAACTCGCGAGTTCCAGGTTCACGTCCGGGCTCTGACCGGGCCGCAGGTGGACCTGGACCCGCCCGGCCTGCGCGCTGAGGCCCGTCGCCGGCTCTTCCAGGGTCGGATCCTTCAAATCGATCGACATCTGCTGCATCCGGCCGGTCGGATCGGCCAGGTAGCCGGCGCGGCCCTCCGGAACCGAAAGCCGCATCTGCCGCCGCACGCCGCGTTGCGTGAAGCCGACGTCATGCGCGCCAGCCAGGTCGATCAGGACCTGGCGGAAGTTCCACGGCTGCGCCAGCGCGGCGATCCGCGGTGCCGACCAGCGCGGTTGCGCCGGGTGCAGCGGCATGGCGATCGATGGTTCGTCGATGCTGACGATCAGGCGCCAGGGAAAGCCGGTGATCTCCGGCTCGCCATACGCGATCTCAAGGCCGCGCGCGCGATGCTCGGCGGCCCACGCATCGATGCCGCCGCGCACCTGCGCCGCCGCGAAGAACCAGTAGGCGACATAGCCGGCGACGCCGAGCGCCAGCACGCCCAGCAACAGGAAGTAACGCGGCTGCATAGACGATTCCCAAGCGTGCCCAGGCCGATTTTATAGCCTGTCCGGCGCTATTGCGTCTGTAGCGATAGCAGGTAGGCGATCAGGTCGGCGATGTCGCGTCGGCTCAGTTCGAGCCGCGGCATCGGCGGATGCGGATCGCTGAGCCAGGTGTGGAACCAGTCCTCGTCGCGACCGGGCCGGGCCGCGATCTCGGCCAGCGGCGGCGCCATGTCGGTGCCGACGACGCCGGTGACGTGGCAGCCGGAGCACCAGGCCTGGGCGATATGGCTGCCGTTGGCGACGTCGCCGGCCGCGTGCGCGGTGCTGGCGATCGACGCTGCGAATGCAGCCACGACGTAGGGCGCGATAGCGAGGCGGACAATCTTGCGCATGCGAGGTCTCCTGGGCCGGTGGCGAGAGTCTAGCCTACAGCCTAGGAGCGCCTGCGCGTCGTCGCTTTGATTTCGCTCAGTGCGGAGCGCGCCGTCAGCAGGCCGCCTTGCCGCGCCGGGAAGCCGGGGTGTCCGGCGCGCCGGACATGGGCAGGGCGCCGGTCTCGACCTCCCAGACCTCGATTTCGCCGAGTGGTGGTTCGATCTTCACATCGGACCAGGGCCGGAACTCGATCCCGACCAGCAGGATCGAGATCGCGCCGGTCGCGCCGGTGAGTGGCAAGCAAAGCGCATCGAGCACCCGGTCCGCGTTGCCGAACATCAGGCGGCCTGTGGCCGCCATCGGCACCGATCTGGCGACTGTCGGTGCGAAGAGATCGGTGAGCGCGTTCGCGGTTTGCGTGCTCAGGACGTTCAGAGGCTCGCCCGTCGGATCCTTGGGAAGCCGTTCGACGATGCCGGTTCCGACAAGTCGGAACCGATAGTCGCCCTCTTGCGGGACATCGATCAGGCAGATGTCGGGCAGGATGAAGCGCAGCGCCTCCGGGCGCAGGTCGCCGTAGGCCGGTGCGCGGTCGTCGCGGCGCATGTGGGTCCATGCTGCGAGCAGACGGCCGAGATATTGGTTTTCGTGCGTCATGTCTTGTCGGTCCCCCGCCGACCGTGGTCGATCTCAGATAGTTGCTAATAGCAAATATAGATCATCGAGTCAACAAGCCGCATGGCGCATTTGCGCTTCGGTCAGACGCCGCCGGTCAGGCTATGGTGAATTTGCGCTAGGGCCCGGGTGACGATGCGCCGCGACTCGCCGTCGAGTTCCCCGACCGCATTGGCCAGCCGCGTGATCGGGTCATGCTCCAGGGCGGCGCGGCCGGCGTCGGTCAGGGTCAGCAGATGCGACCGACGGTCGGTCGGATGCGGCTCCTGGGTCACGTATCCGCGCTTGATGAGTGCCGTCGCGGCGCGCGAGGCCGGGGCCGGGGTGACGCCCAGATACGTCGCCAGGCCGTTCACCGTTCGCGCCTCGTCGCCGGCGCGCGCGAGGAAGCGCAACGCGGCCCATTGCCCCGGATGAACTTCCTGGGGCCCGCGCTTGTCGTACACTGATCGCACGGTCTGCTCCATCAGGGCAGCAAGACCCATGTCTGCACGATTCGGTGATGGATGCGACGCGTCCATTCAGCCATCATAGGGCGTTAATGCGCTAATAGCAATTACATAGCGGCCTCGTAATCAGCGCGCGTTATGTAATGATGGTGATGTAAAGGTTGAAGGAGTGGCGGTATGCGCTTGCAGGGAAGACGAGCGATCGTGACGGGAGCGGCGTCCGGCATCGGCCGCGCCACGGCGGCGCTGTTTGCCGAGGAAGGCGCCAGGGTACTGGCGGTCGATCGGCCGGACACCGGCATCGCCCAGGCGCATGCGGGCCAGAAGGCGATCCTGACCATGGAGCGCGACATCGCGGAACATGGCGCACCGGGCGAGATCGTCGACAAGGCGGTGGGCGAGTTCGGCGGCCTGGACATCGTGATGAACAATGCCGGCGTGTCGCGCAATTCGCTGGCCGAACTGATGACCGAGGCCGACTGGGACATCACCATCGACGTCAACCTGAAGGCCCAGTTCCTGCTCTGCCAGAAGGCGATCCCGCACCTGCGCGACAGCCCTGCAGGGCGCATCATCAACGTCGCATCGGTGATGGCGGAGATGACCGACTACGGTCTGGCCGCCTACTGCGCCTCCAAGGCGGGCGTCGCCGGCCTGACCCGCACGCTGGCGCTGGAGCTCGGCAAGTACGGCATCACCGCCAACTACATCGAGCCCGGCGCGATCTACACCGGGATGACCAAGGGCAACTTCGACAACGAGGCGATCGCGGAAGTGTGGGCCAAGAAGGCGGCGCTGCGCCGGCTCGGCCAGCCGATCGACATTGCCCGCGGCGCCCTGTTCCTGGCCAGCGACTACGGCGGTTTCGTCACCGGCCACGGCCTCAGAATCGACGGCGGGCTGGTGCTGCGGACCTAGGCGCCGACGCCGGGGGCCGGCAACCATGCGCGTTTTCCGACTGATCCACGCCGCGCTTGTCGCCGGCGTCTTCGTGCTTTCGGCCGGCCTGTGGCGCGGCGATGCGCACGCCGCCGACCATGTCATCGACGGCGTGCCGCTCCCCGAGGACGTCGCACCGCTGGCCGAGGGCGCGTCCGGTTTCGCCGGAACCTGGATCGGCCTTTGGGACGGTCGGCTGAAGACGATCCTGGTCGTGGAGGCGATCGATCCGCAAGGCAAGGCGAAGGTCGTCTACGCCGTCGCCGACAACCCCGGCCGCTTCAAGGCGGCCTGGGTCCGCTACGACGGCGCGGTGAAGGGCGATGTCCTGACCATGTTCGGCCGGCGATCCAACATCCGTTTCGCCAGGTCGGGCAGCGGTCGCCTGCGCGCCGTGTTCGGCGACGGCCATGGGTTCGCGGTTCTCTCCCGCGTGGATCTGCCGGACCTCCTACGGCCGGGAAGGCAGGTCCCTTGGCAGGTCGGCACAAGCGAATACCTGACGACGGATCTCCAGGAAGATGGCGCGCCCGTGCGTCTTGAAGCCGTCATTGCCAAACCGTCGGGTGACGGGCCGTTTCCGCTGGCCGTGGTGAAACATGGCTCGACCGGGTCCGGCGCGAACGCGGCTGCCGCGAAGGCGACCTGGCGCAACGCCTGGTTCGCCGACATGCTCAACGAGCGGGGCTGGATCGTCGCCTTCCCGCAGCGCCGCGGGCGCGGGCGCTCCGACGGCGTCTATGACGAGGGCTTCGCCGAGGATCGCAGTGCCGGGTACACGTGCGAACCGGATCGGTCGCTGGCCGGCGCGGATCGTGCGCTGGCCGATCTTCGCGCCGCGGTGCTCGCCCTGCGTCGCCGACCGGATGTCGCCGACGGCCCGGTCCTGCTGGCGGGCAACTCGCGCGGCGGCGCTCTGGCCATTGCCTATGCCGGCATACATCCCGACGAGACATACGGTGCGATCAACTTCGTCGGCGGCTGGATGGGCGACGGCTGCCGCACCGCCGACACCATCAACCAGACGCTGTTCAAGCGCGGCAGCGCGTTCGCCGCGCCGACGTTATGGCTCTACGGCGCCGACGACGTCTTCTACTCGCTGGCGCACAGCCGCAAGAACTTCGAGGCCTTCAGGAGGAACGGCGGCCAGGGTCGGTTCGTCGAGGTCACCGTTCGCGGCGAGAACAACGGTCACTGGGTAATGGCATTGCCGCCGCTGTGGTCGCGCGACGTGAACGCCTACCTGGATGAACGGCGGCGATAGCGCCGCCCCGGTCGCGCACGACGACCGTCAGCTACACTTCGAGTAGCCGCAGCTCACGCAGGTGTCGCAGCCTTCCTGGCGCACCAGGCTGGCCTCGCCGCAGCGCGGGCAGCCGCGCAGGCGGGACGACTCGCCGGCGGCCAGCGCCAGCCTTGGTGCCTCGGCCCCGTCGTCGGCCTCGGAGCCGATGAAGCCGATGTCGATCATGTGCTTCTCGATCACCTCGCCGATCGCGGCCAGCAGCGAGGGCACGTAGCGTCCGCCCATCCACGAGCCGCCGCGCGGATCGAACACGGCCTTGAGTTCCTCGACCACGAACGACACGCCGCCGCCGCGCCGGAACACGAGCGCGGTGAAGCAGTCGCTCCTGGAAATCCGCAAGGCCGATCCCGAGGCGGTTGTCATCCTCGGCGGTCACCGGCCGGCGGCGGCGTTCATTCGGCTTGCGCGCCGGCTGAGCGTTGGCGGGACGTTCGTGGTGTCGTCCTTCACCCGCTGGG
>CAZVLI010000286.1:0-5629 GCA_964627965.1 uncultured Rhodospirillales bacterium | reverse complement strand
GCCAGTAGGTCAGGTTGTGCCGGCTCTCCTGTCCGGCCGCGGCGTGGTTGGAGACCTCGTAGGCCGGCAGGCCGGCTTCGGCGCAGATCGCCTGCGTCGCGGCGTACATGTCGGCCTGCAGGTCGTCGTCCAGCGGGGTCAGCTTGCCCTGGCGCCAGAGCTGGTGGAACGCCGTCCCTGGCTCCAGCGTGAGCTGGTAGACCGACAGGTGCGTCGGCCCCTCCGCCAGCGCGCGGCGCAGCTCATCGGTCCAGGCATCGAGCGACTGATCGGGCCGGGCGTAGATCAGGTCGAACGACACCCGTCCGACGTGCCGCATCGCCAGCCGCACCGCCGCCAACGCCTCGTCGACGGCGTGTTCGCGGTCGAGGAACCGGAGGGCGTCGTCGTCCAGCGCCTGCACGCCAATCGACAGCCGGTTCACGCCCGCCTGCGCCAACGCCGCGAAGTTCGCCGCCTCCACCGAGGTCGGGTTCGCCTCCAGCGTGATCTCGACGTCGTCGGACAGCGACCAGAGCCCCGCGATCGTGTCCAGCACCGCCGCGACCGTCGCCGGCGGCATCAGGGACGGCGTGCCGCCGCCGAAGAACACCGACGAGACCGTTTCCCCGCCCATCCGGTCGGCGAAGTGGTTGAGCTCGGCAACCAGCGCGCGGCGCCAGCGATCCTGGTCGACCGCGTCCCGCACGTGGCTGTTGAAATCGCAGTAGGGGCACTTCGACCGGCAGAACGGCCAGTGCACGTAGATCCCGAAGCCACGATCCCCAGAAACGCTAAACTCAGAAGCAGGCATCGAGCAGCAGCTTCATCGAGCGCGCCCGGTGCGACAGCTTCTCTTTTTCCTCGGGCGTCATCTCGCCGAAGGTCTGCGTGTAGCCGTCGGGCACGAACATCGGGTCGTAGCCGAAGCCGTTGGTGCCGCGCGGCGGCCAGATCAGGGTGCCGTCGACCGTGCCCTTGAACAACTCGACATGGCCGTCCGGCCAGGCCAGCGCCAGCATGCTGACGAAGGTGGCGCGGCGGTCTGGGTTGTCGCCCAGCGCGTCCTGCACTTTCTGCATCGCCATGCCGAAATCGCGGTCGGGACCGGCCCAGCGGGCGGAGAAGATGCCGGGATCGCCGCCCAATGCCGAGACCGAGATACCGGAATCGTCGGCCAGCGCCGGCTTGCCGCTCGCCGCCACCGCCGCCCGCGCCTTCAGCATCGCGTTGGCGGCATAGGTCGAGCCGGTCTCCTCCGGTTCCGCCAGGCCGATGTCGCCGGCGCCGAGCAGCTTCACCGGCCGCCCGGCCAGCAGCGCCTCGATCTCGACGATCTTGCCCTTGTTGTGGCTCGCGACCACGAGTTCGCCGCCGGTGAACCGGCGTCTTGCCTCCGACATTCGATCCCTACTCCGGGTCTAGAAACAGCCACCGGCATTGCCGCCGGCGGTGCAACGCACGCTCGGCGTCGCCAGCCCGCGATTGTCGCGGCGAACCTGGCGATAGGCGGCGGCGCGCTCCATGCAGGCGGCGTGCGCGGTCGACTCGGGGGCCAAGCCCTGCGCCTCGCAACGCGCGGCATCGCGCTCGGCGGTCGATATCAGCACACCGTCGCCCCCGCCCTCGCCGGCACAGCCCGCGAGCAGCAAGACGATCACCGTACTGATGGCCAGAACAAGCGGACGTGGCGCCATGGCGGGCTCCCCTGCCCCTCTATCCTCCGGCAGGCAACACCGCGACGCAACCCGCTCAGCCGAGGCTCAGCACCGACTTCTGCGCCGCCACCAGTTGCTTCACGCCGATCTCGGCCAGGTCGAGCAGACGCTCGAACTCGGCGCGGCTGAACGGATCCTGTTCGGCCGTGCCCTGCACCTCGACGATCCCGCCGACGCCGGTGAGCACGAAGTTGGCGTCGGCCTGGGCCGACGAATCCTCGTCGTAGTCCAGGTCGAGCACCGCCTCGCCCTCGTACAGGCCGCACGACACCGCCGCGACGTGATCGGTCAGCGGCAGCTTCTCGATCAGCCCTTCCGCCTGCATATGCGCGAAACACTGGTACAACGCGACCCAGGCGCCGGTGATCGAGGCCGTCCGGGTGCCGCCGTCCGCCTGCAGCACATCGCAGTCGAGCCGGATCTGACGTTCGCCGATCAGCGTCAGGTCAGTCACCGCGCGCAGGCTGCGGCCGATCAGACGCTGGATTTCCTGCGTGCGGCCAGACTGGCGTCCGCGCGCCGCCTCGCGGTCGGTGCGGCTGTGCGTCGAGCGCGGGAGCATGCCGTACTCGGCCGTGACCCAGCCGCGGCCGGAATTGCGCAGCCACGGCGGCACGCTCTCGCCCAGGCTGGCGGTGCACAACACGTGCGTGTCGCCGAACTTGGCCAGGCACGAGCCCTCGGCATATTTCGCCGCCCCGGCGACCAGTTCCACCTGGCGCATGGCATCGGCCGGCCGCCCTGACGGTCGCATCGCACTCTCCATCGCGATTGATTTCCCCTTTGGCGGCCCCTCATAACGGCTCCCCCGGCCAGGAACAAGGATCGCGGCCGTCCGTTGACCGATCCGGGACCGCTTCCTACATTTTCCGCGCCCGAGGGACGCCCCCGGCGGGCGGAGTAAAGTTGCGATGACGGAACTGGGCGAACTGAACCGACGCAGCCGCGACGTCTTCCGGCAGATCGTCGAGGCTTACTTGCAGACCGGACTGGCGGTCGGCTCGCGCACGCTGTCGCAGCGTGGCGAACTGAACCTGTCGCCGGCCTCGATCCGCAACGTGATGCAGGACCTGGAAACCGCCGGCCTGCTGTACGCGCCGCACACGTCGGCCGGCCGCCTGCCGACCGAACGCGGCCTGCGGCTGTTCATCGACGGGCTACTGGAAATCGGCGAGCTGACCGAGCAGGAGCGTGCCTCGATCGAGGGCACCTGCCACCAATCGGGCCGCAGCTTCGAGGACATGCTGAACCTGGCTTCCGACACGCTGTCCGGCCTGTCGCACTGTGCCGGGCTGGTCACCGTGCCGAAGATGGACGCGCCGCTGAAGCACGTCGAGTTCGTCGACCTGGGCGCCGGCCGCATGCTGGTGATCCTGGTTTCCGAGGCGGGCACGGTGGAGAACCGCATGGTCGAGCTGCCGGCCGGCGTGCTGCCGTCGATGCTGATCCAGGCGGCGAACTACGTGAACGGCCGCTTCGCCGGCCGCTCGCTGCCCGAGGTGCAGGCGCTTCTGGCCAAGCAGATCGACAACATGCGCCGCGAACTCGACGACCTCACCGCGAAGGTGGTGGAGACCGGCCTGGCCACCGTCGGCGGCGACGACCGCACGACGCTGATCGTGCGCGGTCGCGCCAACCTGCTGGAGGATGTCAGCGCCGACCAGGATCTGGAGCGGATCCGCCGCCTGTTCGACGACCTGGAAAGCACCGAGGAGGTCCGCAAGCTGCTGCAGGCCACCAGCGACGCCGATGGCGTGCACATCTTCATCGGCTCGGAGAACCAGCTGTTCTCGATGTCGGGCTCGTCGCTGATCGTCGCGCCCTACTCGAACGGCCAGCAGAAGGTGGTCGGCGCGATCGGTGTCATAGGACCGACACACTTGAACTACGCGCGGATCATCCCAATGGTAGACTATACCGCCAAGGTGATCGGACGGCTGCTCTCCTGAGAGCGCGTCGTTCGCCTTAAGGCGTTGCTGGGCAAGGCCTATTTCGGCCGCACCGAAGTTGCAATACTGCGTTGGTAATGTGACGGACCATTTGATTCGCGCCTGCGCGACGACGCGCGCCGCCCGCAACGGTCCGTCATCTGAGGAGAGGGTTATTACGGATGACCGTTGACAAGCCGGAACACCAGACCGGGGCCGAGCCCACCGAAGGCGGCGAGCAGGCCCCTGGCCAGGCGGACCCGGCGGTCGAAATGGAGCCGCCGGCGGCGGCGAACGACGCCGATCCGGCTGCCGCTGCCGAGGGCGAGCCGAGCAGCGACGATCTGGCGAAGTCCGCCGAGGCGGAGATCGAGGAACTCAAGGATCGGGTGCTGCGCGCCGTTGCCGAGGCCGAGAATGTCCGCCGCCGGGCACAGCGCGACGTCGAGGACGCCCGCAAGTACGCCGTCGCCACCATGGCGCGCGACCTGCTGGCCGTGGCCGACAACCTGCGCCGTGCGCTCGATGCGGTGCCGGCGGAGGCCCGTCAGGGCCATGCCGCGCTGGAAAACCTGATGACCGGCGTGGAGATGACCGAGCGCGAGCTCGCCAAGGCCTTCGAGAAGGCCGGCATCACGATGATCGACCCGATGGGCGAGAAGCTGGACCCGAACCTGCACCAGGCGATGATGCAGGTGCCCGACGGCAGTGCCGCGCCCGGCACCGTCGTGCAGGTCGTCCAGGTTGGCTACAAGATCCAGGATCGTCTGCTGCGGCCGGCCATGGTCGGCGTCGCGGCGCCGCCGTCGGGCGGTGCAGGCGGTCCCGGCGAACAGGTGGATCGACAAGCATAGGAGAGGCTGCGGCACGGCGCGCCAGAACGGCCGGCCGCACCCAGGACACGAGGCGATCGACATGGCTATGCAATACGAGGCCTTCGAGGCCGGATACGGCCCCATTGGCGAACCGCCGCCGCCGCTGCGCGGCATCCTGGCCAGCGCCGGCGACTTGCAGGTGCGTCTGGCGACCAGCGCCGACGACCTGTCCGCGGCTCAGACGCTGCGCTACGACGTCTTCTACCGTGAGATGGCGGCGCAGCCGTCGCCGGAGATGGCGGCGATCGGCCGGGACTTCGACGCCTATGACGAATTCTGCGACCTGCTGCTCGTGATCGACCGGTCGTTGCCGGAGGAAAACAGCGTCGTCGGCACCTATCGCCTGCTGCGCCAGGAAGTCGCCGCGCGCTGCGGCGGGTTCTACAGCGAGGGCGAGTTCGACGTCTCGCCGCTGACCCGGCAGTTCCGGCCCGATTGGCGCGGCCTGGAACTGGGTCGCAGCTGCGTGCACCGCGACTACCGCAACCAGGCGACGATCCAGCTCCTGTGGCGCGGCATCAGCCACTACATCGCCACCCACCGGATCGGGTTCATGTTCGGCTGCGCCAGCCTGCCCGGCACCGATCCTGCGTCCATGGCGATGCCGCTGTCGTTCCTGCACCACCGTTGCCTGGCGCCGGAAGGCTTGCGCGTACGCGCCCTGCCGCACCTGTACAACGCCATGGATCTGCTGCCGGTCGACCAGCTCGACGATCGGGCGGCGCTGCGGGCGATGCCGCCGCTGATCAAGGGCTATCTGCGCCTGGGCTGCCACATCGGCGACGGCGCGGTGATCGACCACCAGTTCGGCACCACCGACGTGGCCATCATCCTGCCGGTCGAGCGTATCCAGTCGCGCTACTTCTCGCACTTCGAGCGGCCCAGCGGCACCGCCTGAGCGGTTACATCGCTTCGCTGCGCGCGTCGTGGTCCTTCCAGGCCGCGATCGCCTTGTCGCGGTCGTTGACCGCGTAGCAGTACGCGCAGCCGTGGCTGCATCCCCGGTACGGGTTGATCCCCGCGTCGAATCCGACGTCGGGCGCTTCGTTGTACGCGAGGATCGAACGCGTCGCGTCCTCGAGGAGGACGGTATCCGGGAGGGGATCATCGGGATCAGACCAACCTTCTC
>CAZVLI010000285.1:0-5630 GCA_964627965.1 uncultured Rhodospirillales bacterium | reverse complement strand
CGCCAGAATGGGAATCGGCTGGAGGTGGTGTTCCAGGCCGCCGGCTATTCCAACCACGTGATCGGCAGCCGCGACCTGGCGCGCTCGGCGGTCGCGGATTTCGACGGTGACGGCGTGGTGGATATCGCCGTGCCCGGCATCGATCACGAGAGCCTTCACTTCCTGAGCCTGCGCGGCGGCAAGCTGACCACGTTGAAGCGGATCGATCTGCCGGGCCGGATCGAGCGCTTCGACGGCCTCGTGGACGGGCCCGCCGTGCGGGTGCGGGCCGGCGGGCGGGTGGTGGTCGCGCGGCCTTAGTGCTATGTCGATGCAGGCATGAGCAAGACGCGCGCACAGCCGGCCGCCGACCGCGCCGACGAGACCGACGCCTACGTCCTGGAGGACCAGATCGGCCACCTGTTGCGCAAGGCGCACCAGCGCGCAACGTCGATCTTCCAGAGCACCATCGGCGATCCGTCGATCACCCCGACGCAATACGCGGCCCTGGTTCGCCTATACCAGTTCGGCGAGCAGCCGCAGACCCAGCTCGGGCGCGTCACGGCGATGGATCCGGCGACGATTCTGGGCGTGATCCGGCGCCTGAACGAGCGCCACCTCACCACGACGCGGCCCGACCCGAACGACCGCCGCCGCACGCTCGTGGGCCTGACGCCGGCGGGCCGGGAACTGGTCGCCAATCTGATCGAGAATGGGCCGATCGTGTCGGCCGAGACGCTGAAGCCGCTGAGCCCGGAGGAACAGGCTGTGTTCTTGCGGTTTCTTGCAAGGCTGACATGAAGTAGCGGTAAGGGGCGATAACTTGACAGCCATGCGATTGTTTGCATGCATACGAAACTGCGAGACATGGGGCCGAACCTGGCGCGACCCGCTGCCCACCCGGGCACGGCAAGACCGGGCGGCCCCTGTTGCGCTAGCCGGTATCGGTGCATCGGATGCCGGCGCTCGGGATGGGCACGACGACTGCGTCCTGACGGCGCGGCCGAGGCTCGTCACCGGTGCGAATGCCGCGATGCATGTGTGAGGAAAGCCGTCCGCCCATGACGGCAGCGGAAGAGCGAACCAGAGGCCCAGAAGAATGACCACCGCCTTGAAGGTGACGCCGACGGAGACGCCGCGTCAGGAGCTCGAGTCAGTCGTTGTCCGTTTCGCCGGCGATTCCGGCGACGGCATGCAGCTCACCGGCAGCCAGTTCACCCTGGCCACCGCGCTGGCCGGCAACGATTTGGCGACGTTCCCCGATTTTCCGGCCGAGATTCGCGCCCCCGTGGGCACGACCTTCGGCGTGAGCGCGTTCCAGATCAATTTCGGCAGCCGCAAGATCGCCACGTCGGGCGACGCGCCTGACGTTCTGGTGGCGATGAACCCTGCCGCGCTGAAGGTCAACCTGGGCGACGTGAAGTCCGGCGGCCACGTCATCATCGACATAGGCACCTTCAACGACCGGAACCTGAAGAAGGCCGGCTACGACGCCGACCCGCGCACCGACGGTTCGCTCGACGACTATCAGGTGGTCGAGATCGACATCTCCAAGTTCACGCTCGAAGCGGTGAAGGGGATGGGCGTGACCAACAAGGAGGCGCTGCGCTCCAAGAACCTTTGGACGCTGGGCCTGATCTACTGGATGTACGACCGCGACCGCGATCCGACCGTCAAGTGGCTGGAAAGCAAGTTCGCCAAGCGGCCTGAGATCGCGCAGACCAACATCGCCGCGCTGAATGCCGGCCACGCCTTCGGCGAGACCGCCGAGCTGTCGGGTCTGGAAGGCTTCTCGGTATCGCCGGCGACCATCGCGCCGGGCCTGTATCGCACCGTCACCGGCGCCGAGGCGATCTCCTGGGGCCTGGTCGCGGGCAGCCAGCTCGCCGACGTGAAGATGACTTTTGCGTCCTACCCGATCACGCCGGCCTCGTCGGTGCTGCACGTGCTTGCCGGCATGAAGCAGTTCGGCGTCACCACCTTCCAGGCCGAGGACGAGATCGCCGCCGTCTGCGCCGCGATCGGCGCCAGCTACGCCGGCACGCTCGGCGTGACGTCGAGTTCCGGCCCCGGTGTGGCGCTGAAGGGCGAGGCCATCGGTCTGGCGATTTCCACCGAGCTGCCGCTGGTCGTGGTGAACTCGCAGCGCGCTGGTCCGTCGACCGGCATGCCGACCAAGACTGAGCAGTCCGACCTCTATCAGGCGGTGTTCGGCCGCAACGCCGACGCGCCGCTGGTGGTGCTGGCGACCCGCTCGCCGGCGGATTGCTTCGACACCGCGATCGAGGCGGTGCGTCTGGCCACCAAGTACATGACGCCGGTGATGCTGCTGACCGATGGCTACCTCGCCAACGCGTCGGAGCCGTGGCTGATCCCGGACATGGACTCCTACGAGCCGTTCCCGGTCACCTTCCATACCGAGACCGAGGGCTTCCATCCGTTCCAGCGCGACGAGAAGACGCTGGCGCGCGTCTGGGCCGTGCCCGGCACGCCGGGTCTGGAGCATCGCATCGGCGGCATCGAGAAGAGCTACGACAGCGGCCACATCTCCTACGATCCGGCCAACCACCAGAAGATGACCGACACCCGCAAGGGCAAGATCGACGGCATCGCCAACGATATTCCCGAGCAGACGGTGGAGCAGGGCAACGAGGGCGGCGAATTGGCCGTGGTCGGCTGGGGTTCGACCTACGGCCCGATCAGCCGCGCCGTCGGCAACATGCGCGCCCGCGGCATGGACGTCAGCCACATCCACCTGCGTCATATCTGGCCGCTGCCGCGGAACCTCGGCGACCTGCTACGCAGCTACAAGCAGGTGATGGTGCCGGAGATGAACACCGGCCAGCTCGTTACCGTGCTGCGCTCGGAGTACCTGGTCGACGCCCAGGGCCTGAACAAGGTTTCCGGCAAGCCTTTCATGATCGGCGAGATCGAAGATGCGATCGCCGCGCGACTGGAGAACTGAGCGATGAACGCGCCAGCCACCGTCGAGAAGCTGCAGCCCAAGGACTACGCCACCGACCAGGAGGTCCGCTGGTGCCCAGGCTGCGGCGACTACGCCATCCTCAAGGGCGTGCAGAAGGCCATGGCCGACATGCAGGCCGATCCCGCCAAGACCGTGTTCGTGTCGGGCATCGGCTGCGCCGCGCGCTTCCCTTACTACATGGCGACTTACGGGTTCCACACGATCCACGGCCGCGCGCCGGCCTTCGCCACCGGTATCAAGCTGGCCAACCCGGAGCTTGATGTCTGGGTCGTGGGCGGCGACGGCGACAACCTGTCGATCGGCGGCAACCACCTGATGCACATCCTGCGGCGCAACGTCGACGTGCAGATGCTGCTGTTCAACAACGAGATCTACGGCCTGACCAAGGGCCAGTACTCGCCGACAAGCCGCATCGGCACGCGCTCGCCGTCGACGCCGGCCGGCTCGGTCGACGCCCCGGTCTCGGCCACCCAGTTCGCGCTCGGCGTCAACGCCCGCTTCGTGGCCCGTGCCGTCGACACGCAGCAGAAGCACATGCCCGGCATCCTGGCCCGCGCCAGGGACCACAAGGGCGCGTCCTTCGTCGAGATCTTCCAGAACTGCATCGTTTACAACGACGGCGTGTTCGACCGCTTCACCGACAAGTCGGTCGCGGCCGATGCCCAGATCCACGTCGAGCACGGCAAGCCGCTGCTGTTCGGCAAGGACAACGACATGGGCCTGCGGCTCGACCCGAAGACGCTGACCCTGTCGGTCGCCAAGCTCGGCGAGGACGGTGTCACCGAGGACGACATCCTGGTCCACGACGAGACCAACAAGGCGATGGCCCAGCTGCTGGCCGCGATGGAGCCGCCGGACTTCCCGGTCGCCATCGGCGTGCTGTACTGCAACCCGGCCGAGAGCTCCTACGAGGACGCGGTGCGCGACCAGGTCGACGCCGCATCGACGGGCGGAACTCCGGCGCTGAACGACGTGCTGCGTCGCGGCAACACCTGGTCGGTCGGCTGATTGGCCGAACATTCGATCGTGAAAGCAAAGGGCCGCCCACCGGGCGGCCCTTTTCGTTGGCGCAGCCGGCGCTACGGGTTTGAGACACCCGGCCCCATGGGCTAGGTTTTTCCGGCCATCACTGCGTGGGCGAGAGCGGGGAAAACCATGCCACTGAGCGTTGCCATCGTCGGTTCGGGGCCAAGCGGCTACTACACGGCCGATGCCTTGTTGAAGCTGGATACCGAAGTTCATATCGACGTCATCGAGCGCTTGCCGGCGCCGTTCGGCCTGATCCGTTACGGCGTCGCGCCGGACCACCAGACCACCAAGAACGTGCAACGCGCTTTCGACAAGACCGCGCAGGCTTCCGATGTCCGCTACTACGGCAATGTCGAGGTCGGCCGCGACATCTCGGTGGAAGATCTGCGCGGGATGTACGACGCCGTGGTGTTCGCCATCGGCTCGCCCCACGACCGCAAGCTGGGCATCCCCGGCGAGGACAAGAAGGGCGTGATCGGTTCGGCCGAGTTCGTCGGCTGGTACAACGCCCATCCGGACTTCCGCGATCTCGACACGATGCTCGACACCGAGGCGGTGGTCGTGGTTGGCGTCGGCAACGTCGCCATCGATATCGCCCGCGTGCTGGTGAAGACCCGCGAGGAGATGCAGGAGAGCGACATCGTCGAGTTCGCGCTCGACACGATCCAGGCCTCGCCAGTCACCGACGTGTACATGCTCGGCCGGCGCGGGCCGGTCGAGGCCAAGTTCACCAATGTCGAGCTGCGCGAGATGGGCAAGCTCGATATCGCCCATCCCGTCGTCGATCCGGCGCAGCTGCCCGACGAGGTCGTTGACGACAGCCTTTCGGACCGTGATCGCCGTCTGAAGGAACGCAACCTGACGACGCTGAAGGAGTTCACCGAACTCGATCCTGGCGACAAGCCGAAGCGCGTCCATTTCCAGTTCTACGCCGCGCCGGTCGAGATCCTCGGCGGCGACCGTGTCGAGGGCGTGAGGGTGGAGCGCACCAAGGTCGAGAACGGCCGCGCCGTCCGCACCGGCGAATTCTACGACATCCCCTGCGGGCTGGTGGTCGCCGCTATCGGCTACCAGGCGATGCCGCTGGACGGCCTGCCGTTCGACGAGGACAACGGCGTGCTGAAGAACGATGACGGCCGTGTCGAGGACGGTGTCTATGCCGCCGGCTGGGTCAAGCGCGGCCCGACCGGCGTGATCGCGACCAACCGGCCCGACGGCCAGAACGCGGCCAAGCTCATCGCCGAGGACTTCGCCGATGGCGGCAGCAAGCCCGGACGACCGGCGCTGGAGGCGGCGCTGAAGGAGAAGGGCGTCCGCTGGGTCGACTATCCCGACTGGCAGAAGCTCAACGAGCACGAGGTCGGCACCGCGCGCCCCGGCTCGCCACGCGCCAAGGTTGCCCGCGTGGAGGACATGCTGTCCGTCATCGACGACGGTTGAACCTGTCGCATGCAGACGCTACATCTAGCCCCGTCGGGGCTGGATGCGGCCGCCCCGTGAGGCATGTCGCCCAAGCGCCGCTCCGCTACCTATGCGGAGAGGAAGCTATGGGCGATTTTTTTATCTCCACCCCCGAACTCATGAAACGGATCGGCACGGCCGACATGCCGATGCTTGTCGATACGCGCCGGCGCGA
>CAZVLI010000284.1:0-5635 GCA_964627965.1 uncultured Rhodospirillales bacterium | reverse complement strand
CGACAAGGACATCCGCTCCGACACCTTCCGACTGGCCTACAACTACAACGATCCGACGAACCAGTGGGTCGACCTCGACGTCGTCGCCTATCACGTCATCGTCGAGGCCGACGAGGTGCGCCTCGACAATCTCGGCGCCGGCCCGGTCGGCGAGAAGCTGCGCCGCGACGTCGACACTTCCGGCTTCCGCATCGACAACCGCAGCCGCTTCATGCTGACCGACAGCATCGGCGCGGTGGTGACCATCGGCGGCGAGGCCTACGAGGACGAACAGGACGGCGAAGCGCTCGGCGGCGCACGCGCCGGCGTCCCAGACGCCGAGGCCGAGACCTACGGCGTCTACGCCCAGGCCGAGATCACGTGGGCCGAGCCGCTGGGCGTCCTGCCAGGCGACCTACTGATCATCCCCGGCGTGCGCTACGACGACTACAGCGCCTCGAGCGTCATCGCGTCCGACAACGACGACAGCCAGGTCTCGCCGCGCATCGGCGTCAGCTACTTGCCGACGGACTGGTTCCTCGGCTTCGTCAACTACGCCCACGCCTTCCGCGCGCCGACCTTCGACGAGCTGTACCTAACCGGCACCCACTTCACGATCCCGCTCGGCCCCGGCGCCACGGTGATCAACCGTTTCGTGCCGAACCCGGACCTGGAGGCACAGCGCACCCGGAAGCTGGAGGTCGGCGCCGGCTTCACCTTCGACGACGTGTTCCGCCCGCGCGACCTGTTGCAGGTCAAGGGCTCGCGCTTCTTCGTGAAGGGTGAGGACTTCATCGACCTGGCGGTGATGCAGCCGGCGATCTTCGTCGCCTGCAACCCGTTCATCCCCGGCGCCTGCGACGGCACCACGGCGTTGTCGAACGTGCCGAACGCCCGGCTACAGGGCAACGAGTTGGAGTTCCGCTACGAGAACGAACGCATCCTCGCCGCCGCCGCCTACAGCACCATCGACGGCAAGGACGAGGACACCGGCATGCACCTGGGCATCCTCACGCCGGACCAGCTGTTCCTGCAGTTCGCCGTCAAGCTGCCGGAATACGACACGGTGATCGGCTGGCGCGGCGAATTCGCCGAGGAGTTCCAGAAGGTCGATACGCCCGCCGACATTCGCCAGTCGTACCAGGTGCACGACTTCTACGTCGCCTGGATGCCGCAGATGGTCCCCGGCCTGCGCCTGGACCTGGCGATCGATAACGCTTTCGACGCCGACTACACCCGCGTCTTCACCGGCGCCGCCGAACCCGGCCGCAACCTCAAGGCCACCGTCGGCTACACGATGAACTGGTAAGCCACATGATCCGCCGCCTGCTGCTCCTGCTCGCCCTGCTGCTGCCGACGGAGGCGTTCGGCGACGAACGCATCGTCTCCGTCGGCGGCTCGATCACCGAAATCGTCTACGCGCTCGGCTTGCAGGAGCGGCTGGTCGCGGTCGACACCACCAGTCTCTATCCGCCGCAGGCGCGCGAACTGCCGAATGTCGGTTACATGCGCCAGCTCGCGGCCGAGCCGATTCTAGCGCTGGCGCCCACCCTGATCCTTGCCGTCGAAGACTCCGGACCGCCGACCGTGCTCGACCAGCTCCGATCCACCGGCACGAAGCTGGTGAACGTGCCGGACGACCCGTCGCCGCAGGGGGTGCTCGACAAGGTCGCCCTGGTCGCCGACACGCTCGGCGTCGAGACACAGGGCGCGGCACTGCGGCTGCGACTTGCCGGCGCCTTCTCCCGCCTGGAGGCCCAGGTCGCGAAGGTGACCGAACGACCGCGCGTCCTGTTCCTGCTGTCGGTCGGCAACGGTGCGCCGCTGGCGGCCGGCCGCGACACCTCGGCCGCCGGGATCATCGCGCTCGCCGGCGGCGTCAACGCCATCGACGGCTTCACCAAGTTCAAGCCGCTGAGCCCGGAGGCCGCCATCGCCGCCGCGCCCGACGTGGTGCTGATCACCGGTCGCACGCTCGGCATGCTGGGCGGCCGCGAGGGCCTGCTGACCCGGCCGGAGCTGGCCGGCACGCCGGCGGCGAAGAACGGTCGCCTGGTCACGATGGACGGCCTGCTGCTGCTCGGCTTCGGTCCGCGCACGCCGCAGGCCATCGTCGAGCTGGCACAGGCCCTTCACCCCGGCATGACGTTCGACACCGGCGAGTGATGGCTGCGGTCGAACTCGCCCAGGTCGTCGACCGGCGCCGACGCGGCGCCGCCGTCGGTCTTGGCGCGCTCGCCCTCGCGCTTTTCGCTGCGTTCCTTGTCGCCTCGGGATACGGCGCCGTCTCGATCCCGTCGGCGCAGATCGTCGCCATCCTGGCCGACCAGATCGGCATTCCGACACCGTGGACCTACAGCCCGACGCAGGAGATCGTGCTGCTGTCGATCCGCCTGCCCCGCGTCTGCCTGGCGATCCTGACCGGTGCGGCCCTGGCCAGCGCCGGCGCGGCCTTGCAGGGCCTGTTCCGCAACCCGCTGGCCGACCCCGGCCTGATCGGCGTGTCGATGGGCGCGGCGCTGGCGGCGGCGGCTACCATCGTACTGGGCGGTGCATTCCTGGTCGGCATGCTGGCGCCGATCCGCCCCTTCGCGCTGCCGCTGGCGGCGTTCGGCGGCGGCCTGGTCACCACGCTGATCGTCTATCGCATCGCCAGCCGCGACGGCGCCACCGACGTCGCCACGATGCTGCTGGCCGGCGTGGCGATGAACGCGATCACCGCCGCCGGCATCGGCCTGTTGATCTTCATCTCCGACGACCAGCAACTCCGCGACCTGCAGTTCTGGCAGCTGGGCGGGCTCGGCGGCATCACCTGGTCTCGACTCCTGATCGCAGCGCCATTGATCGTGCTGCCGACGTTGCTGCTGGTCGCGCTGGGTCGACAGCTGAACGCGCTGCTGCTTGGCGAGACCGAGGCCCGCCACCTCGGCTTCGACGTCGAACGGGCGAACCGCCCCATCATCCTTCTGGCGGCGATGGCGGTCGGTGCCAGCGTCGCGCTCACCGGCGTGATCGGCTTCGTCGGACTGGTGGTCCCGCACCTGGTCCGGCTGACCATCGGTCCCGATCACCGCCGCCTGCTGCCGGCCTCAATCCTGCTCGGCGCCGCGCTGCTGCTCGCGGCCGACGTGGTGGCGCGCACCGTGGTGCTGCCCGCCGAACTGCCGATCGGCATCCTGACCAGCCTGCTTGGCGGGCCGTTCTTCATCTGGCTGCTACTGCGCCGGCGCGGCCTGGGCATGTGGTGATGCTGCAAGCGCGCGACATCCGGGCCTCGCTCGGCGGAACGCCGGTACTACGTGGCGTCTCGCTCGACCTCCGACCGGGCGAGGTGCTGGCGGTCATCGGCCCCAACGGCGCCGGCAAGTCGACACTGCTGCACGCCTTGTCGGCGGCGCTCCAGATCGACGCTGGCGAGATCTCACTGGACGCCCGTCCCGTCGCCCGCTGGCCAGCGACCGAATTGGCGCGCCGCCGGGCGGTATTGCCGCAGCTGCCGTTGCTGAACTTCCCGCTGCGCGCCTTCGACGTGGTGCTGCTCGGCCGCAGCCCGCATGCCGGCCACAGCAACCGCGCGACGGACCTGCGCATCGCCGAGGCCGCGCTCGCAGAGGCCGGCGCACTGGCGCTGGCGGACCGGATCTACGTGACGCTCTCCGGCGGCGAACGGCAACGGGTGCAGCTCGGCCGCGTGCTGGCGCAGATCTGGCCGGAGGATGGCGCCGTGTCCGCGCCCGGTTACCTGCTGCTGGACGAACCGACCAACAATCTCGACATCGCGCACCAGGTCATGCTGATGGCCACGGCGCGCCGCCTGGCCGACGCCGGCCTCGGCGTGCTGGCGATCCTGCACGACCCGAACCTGGCCGCCGGTCACGCCGACCGCGTCGCCGTGCTGGACGCCGGCCGCATCGTCGCCGACGGCACGCCCGACGAGGTGATGACGCCAGCCCTGTTCGAGACCACTTTCGGCCTGCGCGCCGACGTCATCCGTCATCCGACCAGCCACCGTCCGGTGATGGTCCCCGCCTAACGAACAACCAGAGCTCACGCAGAGGAGAGAGAGCCCATGTTCATCGCCATGAACCGTTTCAAGGTCGCGCCCGGCAAGGAGGACGCGTTCGAGCAGGTCTGGAAGTCGCGCGACTCGCGCCTCAACCAGGTCCCCGGATTCGTCGAGTTCCACCTGCTGCGCGGCCCGGAGAACGAGGATCACACGCTGTTCGCCTCGCACACCATCTGGCAGGACAAGGCCGCCTTCGAGGCCTGGACCAAGTCCGATCACTTCCGCGAGGCGCACAAGAACGCCGGCGACAACAAGGGCCTCTACCTCGGCCACCCGCAGTTCGAAGGCTTCGAGATCACCCAGACGGTGAAGTAGCCGACCGATTGCCAGGCCCGCGTCGGCCGCCCACACTCCCGCCCGCATAACGCGAGCGGGAGGTAACGGTCGATGCGGGTTCTCATCACGGGCGGCAGCGGCTTCGTCGGCGCCCATGTCACGCGCCGTTTCGCCGATGCCGGACACGACGTGACGGTCTTCGGCCCCGGCCCCGAGCCGTGCCTGACCGAAGACGACCTGCAGCGCATCGACCTCATCGCCGACACCTTGACCGATGCCGACGCGGTCGCGCGCGCCGTCGCGAAAGCCCGGCCTGAGTTGATCATCGGCCTGGCGGCCTACGGCGGCGACGGCGACGGCCTGGTGAAGGCGGCCGCCGCGCACGAGGCCGACGCGCTGGCGGTGAACGTCGGTGGCTTCCGCAACCTTCTCGCTGCCGCATCGACCCACGGCGTGAGACGCGTGCTCTGGGCCAGCACGCTCGCCGTCTATGGCGATTCCGAGCGCTATCCCGGCGGCACCGTCGACGAGACCTCGCCGCCCGATCCCCAGAGCTTCTACGGCCTCACCAAGGTCTTGGCGGAGCGGCTCGCCGACTTCTATCGCGAGCAGGCCGGGCTCGATGTGACCGGCATCCGGCTGCCGCTCGTGTTCGGGCCAGGGCTCTGGTATCGCGGCGTCGCCGCCGAGGTCGGCAAGCTGTTCGAGGCCGCCGCGGCGTTCGACGGCGAAGGCGACGCTTACGCAATGGAAGCCGACGACGCGCCCATCGACTTGATGTACGTGGACGACGTCGCCCGCGCCTTCACGCATCTCACGGCCCACGATGGCCCGCTGGCGCCGATCTACGGCATGTCCGCCTTCGCTGTGCCATTGGGCGAGTTCGCGGCGCAGGCGTCGGCGCTGGTGCCGGGGTTCGAGGTCGAACTGTCACAACGCCCGACCGCCATCCGTTACCCCGTGTTGGCCGGCACCAAGCTCGCCGACGACACCGGCTTCCGGGCGGACTTCGACCTGGCCGGCGCGTGCAGCGACTACTTGAAGCAACTCCGCTCCGCCGGTTGATGCGGTCCTGAAGAGAGATGGTCCTTGCGGGTCTTCCAATCGTGATGATAATGACTCGCATTCTTGTTCGTATCTGAACAGCGACGCCGGCAACCACGGCGCGCCGTGACAAGAGGACCGACAACGTGAAGAACATCTTCCCCGCCGCCGCACTGGCGGTGCTGACACTGGCCGCCACCGGACCGGCAACGGCCGGTACCGACAAGCGCGCCGTGCTCGCCACCTATGCCGACATCGCACATGCCGGCT
>CAZVLI010000283.1:0-5638 GCA_964627965.1 uncultured Rhodospirillales bacterium | reverse complement strand
GGGAGCTTCTCCCCGGAAGACCGCCGGCTCGAGAAGCTCCGCGCGAGGATCGAGAAGGCCGGTTACCCCATCCCGACCGAGGTGCCGCCGCTCCTCGCCGCGCCGCCGACCAGGGTCATGTCTCGGCGCAGTACGCCCTGTTCCTGCACTACTCGGTGACGCCCGACGAACAGAACCAGCGCCAGGAGAAGGCGATGGCGTGGGCGCGGCGCATGGCCGAGGCGGGTCCGGGTCTGGACGGTCATGACCGGCTGCAGGCGGCGATCGGCGCCGATAGCCTGGGCACCTATCACGCCCGCGGCCTGATGGTGCCGGCCGATCCGGTGCGCGCCTACCGCTGGTATGCGGTCGCCGAGCGGCTGGGCTGGTCCGACGCCGCCCGCGCACGCGAGGGTCTGGCCGAGGCGATGAGCGAGACGCAGCGCGCCGAGGCCGAGGCCGCGACCGAACAATGGTGGGCCAAGCACGCGCCCTGAAGAACCGGGAGAAGACGACATGAACAGGATTGACGGGCGCGTGGCGCTGGTCAGCGGTGCCGGCCGTGGGATCGGCGCGGCGACTGCCAGGAAGCTGGCCGAGGCCGGCGGCAAGCTGGTGCTCACCGACCTGGAGGCGCCGGAAGCCACGGCGGCGGCGATCCGCGATGCTGGCGGCGAGGCCCTGGCCCTGGCGCACGACGTCGGCGACGAGGCTGGCTGGGAGGCCACGATGGCGGCGGCGGAGGAAGCCTTCGGCGCGCTGCACATCGCGGTGAATAACGCCGGCGTCTACATCTCCGGCAAGATCGAGGACTCCACGCTGGAGGAATGGCATCGGCTCAGCCGGGTCAACCAGGACGGCGTCTTCCTCGGCACCAAGTGGGCGATCCGCACGATCAAGAAGCACGTCGGCCCCGACACGATGTCAGGCGCCATCGTCAACCTGTCGTCCATCGCCGGCCTGGTCGGCTCGCCCCTGACCGCGCTCTATTCGATGAGCAAGGCCGGCGTGCACCTGTTCTCTAAGAGCGCAGCGATGGAATGCGGCCGGTTCGGCTACAACATCCGCGTCAACACCGTGCATCCTGGCGTGATCGCCACTACAGCGATGGCGACCCAGGTATTTGACGAGTTCTCCGCGCGCGCCGGCCGCAACGACAACGAGCGCATCAAGGAGCGGATGACCGCGCTGCACCCCATCGGCCGGCTCGGCCATGAGGACGACATCGCCAGCGGTATTCTGTTCCTCGTCTCCAACGATTCCAGCTTCATGACTGGCACCGAGCTGGTCGTCGACGGCGGCTACACGGCGCAGTAGGCGGTTCTAGGCGGCATCGGCGAGCCACACCGGCGGCGGCGTCGTGCCGAGCTCGGCGGCGATCTCCAGGCAGCGTTTCTCGCCGAGAAACTGCGCCGCGACGGCGAGCAGCCCGCCGGGGTCGGCGAAGCCGGCCAGCCGTGCCGACAGGCAAAGCCGGTAGGCCCGCGCCAGGTCGCGGTCCACGCCGGTGCCGTGGAAGTACAGGCTGGCGAGCCAGTAGAGCGCGCGCGGCACGCCGGCCTGCGCGGCACGCTGAATCCAGGCGACGGCGCTTGCGGTATCCGCCGCGACGCCTTCGCCGGCACTGTACATCAGGCCCAGCTCGAACTGCGCCTCGCCGTGGCCGTTATGCGCCGCGGCACGCAGCAGTTCGACCGCTGCCTCGGGCCAGGCGTCGCCTTCGATGCCGAGCCGCAGCCGCATGGCCAGCTCGTATGTTGCCGTGAGGTCGCCGTTCCGGGCGGCGACCAGGAGATCCGCGTTCCGGGCGGTTCCCGTTTTCATGTCGATCCAAGCTCCCAACTTGGACCTCCCCCATTTCGCTACATGGCGCCCCTATGAAAGGGCCAGGGGGCTTAGCCGGTGCGCGACGGACCCAGCATGTCTTCCGGACGGACCCAGCGGTCGAAGTCGTCGGCGCTGACAAGGCCGAGGTCGAGTGCTGCCTGGCGCAGGCTGCCGCCGGTCTCGTGCGCATGCTTGGCGATCCGGGCGGCGGCGTCGTAGCCGATATGCGGCGCCAGCGCCGTCACCAGCATCAGCGAGCCCTCGACCAGTTCGGCCAGGCGTTCGCGGTTCGGCTCGGCACCGGCGATCGCATGCGTCGCGAAGCTCGCCGCCGCATCGCCCAGAAGACGGATCGACTGCAGTGCGTTGTGCGCCAGCAGCGGCCGGAAGGTGTTGAGCTGCAGGTGGCCTTGCGCGCCGCCGACGGTGATCGCGACGTGATTGCCCATCACCTGGGCGCAGGCCATTGTCAGCGCCTCGGCCTGCGTCGGGTTCACCTTGCCGGGCATGATCGACGAGCCCGGCTCGTTCGCCGGCAGCCGCAGTTCGTTCAGACCGGAACGGGGGCCGGAGGCGAGCAGCCGCACGTCGTTGCCGATCTTGGTCAGGCTCACCGCGACGGTGTTCAGCGCGCCGGACAGTTCGACCACCGCGTCGGAGGCGGCGAGCGCCTCGAACTTGTTCGCCGCGCTGGTAGAGGTCAGCCCGGTGAGATCGGCGATCTCCGCCGCAATCAGCCCGGCGAAGTCGGCGTGCGCGTTGAGACCCGTGCCGACCGCCGTGCCGCCCTGTGCCAGCGCCAGCAGCCGCGGCTGAACGCCGGCGATCCGCGCCAGGCCGAGCCGGATCTGCGCCGCGAAGCCGCCGAACTCCTGCCCCAGGGTCAGCGGCGTGGCGTCCTGCAAATGCGTGCGGCCGATCTTGACCAGCCCGGCCCACGCATCGGCCTTGGCTTCCAGCGCCTCGGCCAAGCTTGTGAGGCCGGGCTCCAGGCGCTCGCGAACGGCCAGTGCACAGGCGATATGCAGCGCCGTCGGGAAGGTGTCGTTCGACGACTGGCCCAGGTTTACGTGATCGTTCGGATGGACGGGCGACTTCGCGCCCAATTCGGCGCCCAGCGCCCGGTTGGCCCGGTTGGCGATCACCTCGTTGGCGTTCATGTTCGACTGCGTGCCCGAGCCGGTCTGCCACACCGGAAGGGGGAACTCGTCGTCCAGTTCGCCCCGCCATACCGCCTCGGCCGCCTCAGCGATGGCTGATGAGAGCTCGGCCGGCAGCAGCCCGAGCCGATGGTTCACCTGTGCCGCCGCCAGCTTCACCAGCCCGAGCGCACGCACGATCTCCACCGGCATCGGTTCGGCGCCGATGCGGAAGTTCTCTAGCGCGCGCTGCGTCTGCGCGCCCCACAGGCGATCTGCGGGCACGTTCACGTCGCCCAGGCTGTCGCGCTCGATTCTGGTGGCGCTCATGTCGCTCTTTCTACAACCTGCCGGGCGCGGTGGGAAAACGCCGCCCACTGTCACAATGTTCCGGGTGTCGGCAGACGGCGGTGCTACACTTACGGAAAACAAGGGCCTGGGGAGGCCCCGTCCTGGGAGCGTAGAACAATGAAAACCATCCTGGTGCCGATCCATGACGACGACGCGACGGAGGCGGCGCTCACGGCCGCCCTGCACGTGGCGCGGCGCTTCGACAGCTACCTGGAGGGATTGCATATCCGGCGTATCCCCCAGGTGATCGCCGGCGAGGGCTTCGTCATCCCGCCGGACCGCCTCGAATCGCTGAGCGACAAGGCGCGTTCGTCGGAGGCGGAGCAGACGCGGTTCCGTGCCTTCGTGACCAACAACGGCCTAGCCGAAGGCGACCTGAACGGCCCCGGCGATCAGGTCGTCGCCGGTTGGCGGGAGATCGAGGGGCAGGAGACCCAGGTGATCGCCGAATACGGTCGCCTGTTCGACCTGTTCGTGGTCGGGCGCACCGGCAACCGGATGGTCGCCGACTGGATGGCGGCCTGCGAGGCGGCGCTGTTCGAGAGTGGCCGGCCGGTGTTGCTGGCGCCGTCGCGGGCGCCGAACTCGGTCGGCAAGCGGGTGGTGATCGCGTGGAACGGCAGCACAGAGACGGCGCGTACCATCGGCCTCGCCATGCCGTTGCTGCGTCAGGCCGACACGGTCCAGGTCCTCACCGTCGAGGGCGGGACGGTGCCGGGCCCGGCCGGCGAGCAGGTCGCCGCGCACCTCGCGCGCTACGGCGTGGCCACCGGCGCGGAGACGGTCGACCGCGGCGGCCTGACGGTGGGCGAGAAGATCCTCGACTACGCCACCGACTTCGACTGCGATCTGCTGCTGAAGGGCGCCTTCACCCACAGCCGGCTGCGCCAGATGATCTTCGGCGGTCCGACCCAGCAGATCCTCAATGCCGCCGAGATGCCGGTGATCCTGGCGCATTGACGCGCTGCGCCGCCGGACGAAGCGATCGCACAGGAAACGCGGCTAAGCGATTCTGCCGACTCGGGTTTGCGGCAACGGTTGAATCGAAATCTGAAGCAGGTCGGCGGTTGAATCGGTTTCGCAGCGCTGGCCGCTAACCGATTCAACCGACTCCGATTTCCCTACTTGTCGATGTTCTCTTCCAGGATCGGGTTGCCCTTGAAGCGGCCCGACACCAGCCAGCGGTCCAGCGGCGTCTTCCGACCACCGGAATAGAAGTACTTAATGGTGGAGTGGAAGATGAAGTACTGGTCGCCGTGCTTCTCGATGGTGTGCGCCTGGAACTCGTCCCACTCGTAGTCCGAGGCGGTGACCGAGGCGCCGGTGACGGTGCCGCTGATCGAGCCGCGCGTCTCCTTGCGCCGGCTCTTCTTGGTGGTCTCGACGCGGACGATCTCGCCGACGCCCTCGTAGCGGCCGCTCTCCAGCACCTCCTGGGCGATCTCGCGCAGCTCGTCGTCGTCGACGCCCTTGTTCATCCGCACCGAGCCGACCGCGATCTTGTAGTCGGACTGGTACTTGGCCATCGCGGCCTGCAGCGCCGCGCGCTGCTCCTTGCGGTCGGCCTTGCGGTCGATGCCGACGCCGGCCTCGAAGATCTCCGCCATGTCGAGGAAGGTGAGGCCCTTCTGGAACCGCTCCATGTTCTCTTCATAGCGGCCCTCGCCAACGAAGCGGTTGGCCTGGTGGTTCGGGTCCGTCGGGTCGTCATTGGCGTGCCACTCGATATTGCGCTGGTACTGGCTCCAGTTGGCGCCGAAGAAGGCGTCCATCTGCGCGATGCTGTCCTGAACCCGTCGCGGCCGGTCGTTGCCGACCCAGTGGTTGAGGCGTTGCATCCGCTGGCGGTCGATCTTGTCCGTGCGGCCGTTGATGGACTGCAGGTAGGCGACGTCCTTCTCGGTCTGGGCCTTGATCGCCGTAATCGTCGCGGTCCACTCCTTGAGCTGCTCCGGCGTCATGGTGTCGTATGGCAGCGGGCGTGGGACCGGCATCTCCTTCATGCGCTTTTCGATCGCGTCGACCTCGGCGACCACGTCGCCCAGTTCGGCTTCCGAGGCCTCGGCCTCGGCGGCGCGCTTGTCCATCAGGTCGGCGAGCTGCATCGGCCGGTCGAACTGGTCCTTGAACGACGGATCGTCCTTGTAGACGGCGTAGACCTGCAACTGCTTATCGTAGTTGGCCAGGATGTTGTTCATCTTCGCCAGCAGGTCCTGGTTCAGGAACTCGGTCGGCGGCGAGTTGCGGATCGCCTGCTCGGTCTTGTCCATCTGCTTGGCGAGCGAGTCGATGCGCTTGCCGGCCATGAGCTTGTACAGCGAGGCGCGGAAGTCGACCGCTTC
>CAZVLI010000282.1:0-5638 GCA_964627965.1 uncultured Rhodospirillales bacterium | reverse complement strand
AGCTCGACCGGCTCGGTCGGCGCCTGCTGGAAGGTCGCCAGCAGCACCTGCTGGCCGGCCAGCACGATCTGCTCGCCGCCGTCGTTACGCACGATGATCGCGCCGTCGCGACAGGCGATGCGGCTTTCCTCGCCGACCTGGTTCAGGTCGACAGCCACGTCCGTGCCGCGCACGCCGATCATCGCCACCGGCGTGCGAACGATCAGCGACGACGGGTCGGTCTTGGCGATCTGACCGGTGGCGAAGGAGAACACGCCCTGCACCAGCGAGAAGGCAACGGAGCCGGACTGCGTACCCGGATCGTAGATCAGCTCGTCCAGCACCATGCGGCCGGCGTCGTCCATCGCGAACACGGTCTCGTCGATGAAACGGATGCCGACGGCGGCACCGTCGCCGGTCTCGATCACGTCGCCCTGGTAGACCGGGCTGCCCTCGGAGAGCTGCACCTGGTTGCCGCCACGGGTGGCGGTGACCTCGCCGGTCAGCGACTCGACCTGACCGATCGGGGCCGCGCCCTGGGCGGCGCCGGTCTGCGCCACCTGTCCCGGCGCTTCGGAACCGGCCAGACGTTCGGCCAGATCGCCGGCGATGCGCGCGCCACCGGCGGTGACCAGATCAGGCGGCGTCTCGGCGCGGAAATAGTCGACGACGAGGATCTTCTCGCCCTCGGCGCCCTCGATCACCAGGTCCGGCCCGGCGCGCTGATAGTCGCCGGTCAGGATCAGGCTACCGTGCGGCACAAGGAGAGTGTCGGCACCCGTCGCGGTGTAGACGCCGTCGAAGGACGCGCCTGCGTCCGTCGATCCCGTCAATCCGATGTCACGTGCCATGACTGTCGTCCTTTACGAAATGCGCCGGCCTACAGGCCGCACGCCTTGGCGCCATCGATGCTGCCGCCGTCGGCGACGGCCATCGTGGTGCCGGAAGAAGGTGCCTTCAGGTCCTCGGACGTCTTGTCCGCGGCCATCGTGTTGGTGGCGTCGTCGTCGCTGATCCCGAAGGTCGCGGGCGTCAGGCGCCCCATGCCGCGCAGCACACGGTGATGCAGGATGCGCGCGTCGAACTCGGCGTTCAGGAAGTTGATGCAGACGTTGTACAGCTCGTTCTCGGCGTCGAGCACGTTGATCGCGCTCTCCTGGCCGGCGTCGCGCAGCTGCTTGCGGAAGTCGAAGACCTCGCCCGCGATGTTGACCGCATTGGCCAGCAGGCCGCGCCGGTCGCGCGCCGCGGTCAGTTCGTACCAGGCGAAGCGGACTTCCTCGGTCGCCTTGCGCTCCACGAAGCGGGATTCGCTGCGTGCGGCATTGTACTCGTGCGCCCGTCGTGCTTTGCGCGCCTGGGTGGCGAAGCCGGAGAACAGCTCCCAACGGAACTCAACGCGCAGGCCGTAGTCGCGCCGGATACCGGACACGCCATCGACGTTCTTCTCGAAGTTGCCACCAGCGACCAGGTCGACCAGCGGGAACTGGCCGGCGGCGGCAACGTCGCGCGCGTGGTTCGCCGACTCGCTGCGCAGCTGACCGGCCTGTACCGCCGGATTGTCGCTCAGCACCGCGCCCTCGGCATCCTGCAGCGCGTCGGGGAAATCATTGGCCGGCAGCGCCGGCAGGCGCATATCCGCGACCACCGGCGCGTGGCCGAACACCTGGGTGTACTGGGTCACGGCGGTGTTGAAGGCACGCTCGAAGGCGACCTTGCGCTCCAGCGCGATCTGCAGCCGCGACTTGGCCAGCAGCACGTCGACCGCGATGCCCGAGCCGCGCTGGACGCGTTCGTCCTCGAGTTGCATCTGCTCGCGGATATTGGCGACGTTGCGGTTCGCCAGCTTCACCAGCTCGGCATGGCGCAGCACATCGAGATAGGCGGCCACGCCCTCCAGCAGCACCGCCTGGCGGGTCGCGCGCAGCGTCTGCTCGGCGATCTCGCGGTCGGTCTTGGCGATCCGGCGCAGGGCCGTGCTCTCGAACCCGTCGAACACGTTCTGGCGCACTTCGACGGAACTGCGATAGCGCGACGCGCTCAGCGGCTCGCGGCTGGCGGCGCGACGTCCCGGGCTGTCGGTTCGTTCGTAGCCGGCGTCGCCATCGACGCTCAGCGTGGGCAGGAAACGCGCGAAGGCTTCGCGCTCACCCTCGCCGCGGGCCTGGATGGAGGCGCGGTCGGCGGCAACCTGAGGATGGTCGGCGAGCAACGCGCCCAGCTCTTCGGCCAGCGTCGCCGCGGCGGCGGGTGCGGTGGCACCCAGCGACAGCACCGTCAGCACCGCCAGACTCAGGCGGCCGGGTGTCGCTTTGCTGGCCTTCGACCTGTACGCACGTCGCGCCAACGGATCCCCCTATTGAATCGGTGACCGGATTTACCGATCCACCTCGCACTTTTGCTCGTACATCCACGATGTAGGGGTGTCGATTATCGCCCAAAAGCCGTTTTTCTTGAACGAATTAAATGAGCTAGGCAACAGTTCAGTCCGTAACTGACACACCGATCGTGGTTAACGTCCCGAAGTGGGACAAGCCGGACCGATACCCCTGGCCCGACAATGCATTTTCGCGGGTGATCGCCCGCTCCCCGTCTGCTGTTGCATAAATGGGGCCGGCTGTGACGACACGGTGTGCGCACCGTCACTTCGCGGCCATGACGATGTCGCTAAATTCAATCTCGGAGACACGACAAGGGCAAACCGCCGGCGACGGCGGGACGCAAAGCCTCCGGCCTGAATGGTCAGGTAGCGGGGCCGCCGAAAGGATCCGTAATGAGTGCACTACACATGCCTGCGGCCGAGACGGAAGAGCGATCCGTCGTCGCTGCCGCGCTTGGCCCCCAGCACACCTATGACCGCGATGCCGAGATCGCGCGCGAGATGACCCAGGCGGTGCGCCGCCTGAACGATCTCATGGACGCCGCGATCAAGGCCGGACTGATCGTCGAGCCCAGCTTCTGCGCCGCGCAGAACCGGTTCGACGACCTCGGCATCACCGCCCAGTCCTTCACCGCCAACGTCAAGGTCTTCCGCAAGCTCTGCTGACCCCACGCTCCGGGCCGTTCCATGTGCGCGGTCCGGCGGCGGCGTCCCGGCGATCACCCACCCCTGCCCAACCGGTCGCCGGGGCGCTTGCCGCGGGGAAGGACGGATCAGGCCCCGGCGCGAGGCACGCCGGGGCCTGTTCTGTTCCTTAAATCAACAGCTTAGATTGACTTCAGCCGAGCGCCTCGCGCATGTGCGTGGCGGCCAGCTTCTGCGCCTCCGCGGCATCGTCGAGCGCCGGGGCGTAGCCGAAGAAGGCATGAATCACGCCGGGGAAGTCGACGTGGGTGACGTCGACGCCCTCCGCCTTCAGCCGCTTGGCCGCCTCGGTGCCCTCCCAGTTCAGCACGTCGCATTCCGCCGTGATCACCAGCGTCCGCGGCAAGCCGGCGAAGCTCTCGGCGCGCGCCGGGGAGCAGCGCCAGTCGGCCAGGTCGGCCGGGCTGCTGGTGTAGTGCTCGCGGAACCAGTCGACCGCATCGGTGTCCAGCGGGCCGTAGCCCTTGCCGTAGGGCTCGAAGGACGGCGTGCCGCCGGTGTAGTCCATCACCGGGTAGACCAGGACCTGCAGCGCGACCTTCGGACCGGCGTTGTCGCGCGCCAGCAGCGAGGTAACCAGCGCCAGGTTGCCGCCGGCGCTGTCGCCACCGACGGCGATGCGGGCCGGGTCGGCGCCGATTTCCGCACCGTTCGCGGCAACCCACTCCAGCGCGGCGTAGGAATCCTCAACCGCGGCCGGGAACTTGTGCTCCGGCCCCATCCGATAGTCGACCGAGACCACCATGCAGCCGCTGTACAGGCACAGGTAGCGTGCCGTGCGGTCATGGGTGTTGATCGAGCCGATCACATGGCCGCCGCCGTGGTAGTAGATCAGCACCGGCAACGGCGAGCGCAGCGGCGCCTTGGGCCGGTAGATGCGGACCGGAATCTCGCCGCCCGGGCCGGGAATGGTTCGGTCCTCGGCGCTGTCGATATCGACCGGCGGCAGGTCCGGGCGGTCGGCCAGCGCCTCGATCTGGGCGCGGGCGGCCGGCGGCTCCAGTTCGGACAACCGCGGCAGGTTCAAGGCCTTCATCGCGTTCATGATTTCGACGAGCTGCGGCTTCAGCGCCATGGTCGTTCTTCCCGTTGCGGCTTGATGTCGTTGGTAGCGAAAGCGTAGCCGCGCCTTCGCGGGCCGCCAAGCCGCCGGCAACGAACGGCCGGCGGGCATGCGCGTATCGCATAACGCGACCGGGTCCGCCTATGATGCGCCGGAGCCAAGCAAGCGGGCCGGGACACCCGGCAACGAGACCGACAAAGGGGACGCACGCCATGCGTGACAGCAGCGACCGAATTCTCACCAGCCACGCCGGCAGCCTGCCCCGTCCCGAGAGCCTGATCGAGCTCGGACGTGCCCGCGAGGCCGGCGAAGCGGTCGACGAGACGAAGGCTCAGGATCTGCTGCGCCAGGCCGTCAGCGACGTCGTCAAGCAACAGGTCGACACCGGGATCACCGTTCCGGGCGACGGCGAGTACGGCAAGGCGATGGGCCACAAGGTCAACTATCGCGCCTGGTGGAGCTACTCGTTCCATCGGCTGGGCAACCTGGAGCTGCGGCGCGGGACGATGTTCGACATGCCTTCGGTGCAGTCGACGGACGGCAAGATCGTACTGTCGAACTTCGCCGACCGGCGCGACCGGCAGCGCTTCGCCGCCGCCTACGCCGACCCGGAATCCGGCGTGTCGACCGGCCCGCGCCCCGACGACTGGCCCTACTGCGTCGGCCCGATCAGCTACACCGGGCACGACGCGCTGGCCGCCGACATCGCCAACTTCAAGGCCGCGCTGGATGCCGCCGGCGCCGAAGAAGGCTTCATGACCTCGATCGGCCCGGGCAGCGCCTCGCGCATCGGCAATGACCACTACAAGACCGAGGAAGAGTTCGTGTTCGCCTGCGCGGAGGCGATGCGCGACGAGTACAAGGCGATCGTCGACGCCGGCCTGATCCTGCAGATCGACGATCCGGCGATCGCCGAGAACTGGGACCAGATCACGCCGGAGCCGACGCCGGAGGCCTACCGCAAGTTCACCATGGTCCGGATCGAGGCGCTGAATCACGCGCTGAAGGGCCTGCCGGCCGATCGCATCCGCTTCCACCTGTGCTGGGGCAGCTGGCACGGACCGCACACCACCGACATCCCGATGGCGGAGATCGTCGAGCCGATGCTGGCGATCAACGCGCAGGCCTATTCGTTCGAGGCCGGCAACGTCCGCCACGAGCACGAGTGGAAGGTCTGGCAGGACGTGAAGCTGCCTGACGGCAAGTTGATCCTGCCCGGCGTCGTCAGCCACGCCACCAACGTGGTGGAGCATCCGGAACTGGTCGCCGACCGGATCGAGCGCTTCGCCGAGCAGGTCGGCCGCGAGCGGGTGATCGCCTCGACTGATTGCGGACTCGGCGGGCGGGTGCACCCGGATCTGGCGCAGGCCAAGCTTGAATCGCTTGCCGCCGGCGCGGCGCTGGCGACGAAGCGCCTCTGGCGCTAGGCGCATGACCGACGCCCTGGCTAACGCCGCGACGCTGCGGCCGTGGCTCGACGCGCGGGCCGCGGCCTGCGATGCCGCGCGCCG
>CAZVLI010000281.1:0-5646 GCA_964627965.1 uncultured Rhodospirillales bacterium | reverse complement strand
CCTGACCTTCGCCGAGGCCGCGCGCGCCGCCGGCGTCAGCCCGGCCGCGCCCTACCGCCACTTCGCCGACCGCGACGCGCTGCTGGCCGACGTCGCACGGCGCGGCTTCGAGAAGTTCGCCGATCATCTGAGTCAGGCCTGGGATGACGGCCGGCCGAACCCACGCGCTGCCTTCCAGCGCCTCGGTCACGCCTATCTCGAGTTCGCGCGTACCGAGACCGCCTACTACACGGCGATGTTCGAGTCGCAGGTGCCGCCCGATGCCGACCGCGAACTGGCACGTGCCGGCGACCGGGCGCTGGGTGTGCTGCGCGAGGCCTGCGAGGCGCTGATCGCCGAACTGCCCGAGGGCAAGCGGCCGCCGGCGATGATGATGGCGCTGCATGTCTGGTCGATGTCGCACGGCATCGCCTCGCTGTTCGGGCGCGGCGACGCCGCCCGGCGCAAGCTACCGATGAATCCGGATGAACTGCTGGAGGCCGGCATGCTTGTCTACCTGCAGGGCCTCGGCCTGTAGGCCCTTGACAGTCGGCGAGGGTGTCCCCAACTATGTCAATGTAAACAACATTCACATGGGGCGAACGATGGCATACACCGCTGATTACGCCGCGCCGCGGCACGGGGGACCGGTGGCGTGGCTCGACCAGCGCGGCAAACCGGCCTGGATCGCAGCCATGGTCGTCGGCTTTGTCGTGTTCTGGCCGGTCGGCCTGGCGATCCTCGCCTTCCTGATCTGGAGTGGACGAATGGGACATTGTGGACGACGCGGCCGCTGGCATTTCGCGGACACTGGCGAGAGCCGTGAGGAGCGCCGCCGCCGGCGTCGGGAGCGCCGTCGTTTCGGCGAGAGCTCCGGCAACCTGGCCTTCGATGAGTATCGCGAGGAGACGCTGAAGCGCCTGGAAGACGAGCAGCGCGACTTCGAGAGCTTCCTGGAGCGTCTGCGCATGGCCAAGGACAAGGCCGAGTTCGATCAGTTCATGGCCGACCGCCGCGACAACCCGCCGGCGCCGAAGACCGAACCGGGTGACGAGGCGCCGAAGCCGCAGGCCTGACCAAACGCAGTTCATAAGACGGCCGGTCCGCCAAGCGGGCCGGTCGCTCTATTTTGAGGTGCCTCTATTTGTGGCGGTTTGTTCGTTGCGGGCCGATCCGGGGTAGACTTCGCCGAACAGGGAAGGGAGCCCGCCATGATGGATGCCGCCGCCATCGGTCGCGCCGCGCAGACGCTCTACGACAGCCGCCAGCAGCGTACGCCGCTGCGCAACCTGCCCGACGACCTGACGCCCGCGACGCTGGATGATGCCTACGCGATCCAGGACCGCCTGCGCGATCTCTACACCGCGACCGGCGCCGGATCGCTGGTCGGCTGGAAGATCGCGCTGACCACGCCGGTGATGCAGCAGCTCGTCGGCGTCGACCATCCCTGCGAGGGCGGCATTCTCTACTCGAGTGTTCACACCTCGCCGGCCGAGGTCGCCGCCGACGCCTACCAGCGCATCGCGGTGGAGGCGGAGATCGCCGTGAGGATCGGCCGCGACGTGACGGAGGCCGGCCAGACCGCCGCGACCATCGCCGACGCCGTCGACGCCTGCATGGCGGCGATCGAGATCGTCGACGACCAGGACGCCAACTATGACGACCTCAACGCCGGCAACCTGATCGCCGGTAACTCGTGGAACGCCGGCTGCGTGCTGGGGCCGGCGGTGGCGAGCTGGCGCGACCTGGATCTCGCCGCGGTCGCCGGCGCCATGCGGATCAATGGCGATGTCGTCGGCGAGGGCAAGGGGGCCGACGTGATGGGCCATCCGATGGAGGCGCTCGCCTGGCTCGCCAACAACCTCGTGCGGCGCGGCTTGCCGCTGCGCGCCGGTCAGGTCGTGATGACGGGATCGGTGGTGCGCACGCAATGGCCCAAGGCCGGCGACGAGGTGGTCTCGACCATGGCCGGCCTCGGCGAGGCAGTTTTGCGCATCACCTGAACCTGCCGTGTCGATGCCGCAACAAGATGGGGAGTGACGACGGCAATGCTGCAGCAGCCGTGGCTCAACATCGATCCGTCGCTCGCGTTCACAAGCGCGGCGCTCGGCGCCTTTGTCGATCTATGGCACGGCTGGCGAGGTGACCGCGCGATGCCGTGTCGTCGCGACTTCGGGCCGCACGACCTGCGCGGGCATCTCGGCTGGGTGTTGCTGATCGACGTCGAGCACGCGCCGGCCCGCTTTCGCTACCGCCTGATCGGCACCAACATCAACGCGGCGGCCGGACGCGACTCGACGGGTAGCTACCTCGACGAGGTCTACCCCGGCGATATCTACGATGATGTGGAGCGTTTGCATCGACTGGCCGTCGAGTCCTGCCGCCCGGTCCGGTCATTCGGCTATATGGCACATGTCGAACGTGGCTTTGTCGATTTCGAGGCGGTCGAGGTGCCGCTGGCGGCGGACGAACGCACGGTCGACATGCTGATGATGCGCGTCCATGTCGCCGGCTTCGTCGATCGAGAGGTGCCTCGCTAGCCGGACGACGATGGCGCCGCCAGCAGGCCCTTCTTCTCGCTCTTGAACAGCTTGTGGGCCTTTCCGACCAGCGCCGTGATGTCGGTGGCGATGTCGGCGATCTTGCTGGTCGGCTTGATGCCGTCGGTGACCAGCCGCAGCTCGACGATCAACGCGCTCAGCAGCGCGGTGCGCCCCTCCACCGTCTTCAGGTTCTGCGCCAGCATCGTCGCCGTCAGGTCGTTCAGCGCCGTCCGCGCGGCCTTGCGCTCTGCCGACGTGGAGACCAGCGAGAACAGGATCGCCTGCAGCTTGCCGAGCGCGGCGTCGTAGGTCTTCTTGATGGCCTCCGGGTTCTCCGGCATGGCAAACGCTCCTCTTCGCGTCGTGCGCCCGGGCGTCAGTTCACGCTGGCGCCGGCGTTGCGCACCTCTTCGACGTGGGTCTTGATCAGGAAGCCGAGGCGAAGGATCTCCGCCGCCTGCGCATTGAGGTTCGGCGGCGTCGCGTCGGCGGCCTCCAGTGCCGACAGCGAGGCCTGTACGACCTGGAGCAGCTGCTTGTACTCGCGCCCGGCCTTGGCCAGGCCGTTTAGCCGCGCGTTCAGTGTTTCGTAGGCGGCGACGTCCCGCCCAATCGCCTCCATCAGCGCCGTGACCTGCGCCTCGGTCGCCGCCGTGTACGGCGCCATCGCCGCGTCATAGCCGAGCGGGAATGCCTTCGGCGCGTTGGTCTCCTGCGTGATCGGTTGCAGCAGATCGTCCAGTTGCGCCTGCTGTGCGTCCAGGTCGTCCGGCGCCGCGTGCAACTGCGACAGGCCGATCAGCTTGCGCACCTTGTCGATGGCATCCGCGACCAGCAGGGTGCGCTTGTTGTCGGCCAGCAGGACGTTGTTGGCGTAGTTGGTATCGACGTTCTCGTCGATGATGGCGAGGATCTGGCGCACCAGCGGCGCACCCCTGGCCAGCGCGGCCTTGAACTCCTCGCGCAGCCGCGCCTTCTCCAACTCGCGCGCCAGCGCCGAAGCCGCACCCACGACCGGCCCCGCGACCGGAATGAAGTTGCCGACGGCGGTCAGCAGGCCCTCGGTGGCGGCGCCGACCGTCTCCACCGACTTGCCGTCAGCCAGCGCGACCAGCGCATTGTTGTATTGCGCCACGACTTCGAAGGAGAGCCGCATCGCCTCCACATCGCGGTCCACGCCCTGCGCGGCGCCGTCGGCGAGGGTGGTCGGATAGGGCGAGAACGGCGCGGCCGGGGTCGGGTTGTGGCGGGCGATGAACGCCTTGGCGGCGGCCTGGGTCTGGCCGAACTGAATGAAGAAGTCGTCCGACGCCTCGCGCGCGGCATTGAAGGCGGCGACATAGGCGTTGAGCGCGTCGATCGGGATGGTGCCGCAGGCCGCCACGACGACGACAAGCAACGCGGCGACGATGGACCGCATCAAAGTTCCCCCTTTGAGGAACCCAGGTTATGCGAAGCCCCGAACGACGCTCAAGGCGAATTCGAGCGGCCAATCGGCCGGATGTGGCTAACCGGTCTCCATCGGCAGGTCGGCGTCGGCAGCCCATTCATGCAACGAGGCATCGTAGACCGAGACATTCTCACGTCCGAGCAAGGCCAGCGCGAACGCATCCATTGTCGCCGCGATGCCGCCGCCGCAGTAACAGATCACGTCGTTGCTCGCGCCGATCCCGCTCGCGGTCACGGCAGCCTGAAGATCGGCTTCCGGCAGGTAGCACCCTTCTTTGTCGACCAGCGCCAACGCCGACAGGTTCAGGCTGTTGGCAATGCGTCCGGGTCGGGCATAGCCAAGATCGCTTTCGCCGGTAAACAACTGCCGGGACAAGGCATTTACCACCTGCGTCGGTCCACCCGGCAGGGCGCGTTTGACGGCGTCCTTGTCGGCCACCAGGTCCGCTCGATAGCGCGCCTGGAAGCCGGATTCGGCAGGCACGGGGACATCGGTGGTGGTCGGTCGACCCTCCGCTTTCCACCTACCGAAGCCGCCGTTCAGCACCGCTACGTCGTCGTGCCCGAAGACGCGGAACATCCACCAGAGCCGCGTCGCCCACCACGGCACGGCGCTGGCGTAGACCACGACGCGGCTGTCGTTGCTGATCCCGAGCGATGACATTTTTGCGGCGAAGTCGTCCGCCGAAGGCAGCATGTAGTTGGTCTCGGCTGCCGGATCGAACAGTTCGTTCAACAGGTCGACGAACTGCGCGCCGGGAATGTGGGCAGCGTCGTAGCTCGCCCGGCCGCTGGACGGCTGCCAGTTGCCGGCGGTGTCCTTTGCCATCACCAACGTCGCGTCCAGGACGCGAACCGCGGGGTCGTCCAGGTGATCGGCCAGCCAATCGGTTTCGACGAGCCAGCGTGCACGGGCATCAGCCATCGTGTTTTCTCCCGCTTACGGCACCGGAGACAGGCCACCGTCGACGTTGATGGCGACACCGGTGATGTAGCTGCCGGCGTCCGACGCAAGGAACAGCGCCATGTTGGCGAACTCCGCCGCCTCGCCATAGCGGCCCAGCGGCACGCCGCTACCGAGCTTGGCGTAGAAATCGTCCAGGCTGGTGTTCTCACCGGAATTCTTGTGCCGCTGCACCCACTGATCCGACTTGATCAGGCCGACCATCATCGCGTTGACCAGCACGTTGTCGGTGGCGACCTCGCCGGCCAGCGACTTGGTCATCGCCAGTCCGGCCGCGCGGCTGACCACGGTCGGCATGCCGCCGGCCTTCGGCGCCTTCGCGCCGATGTTCAGCACATTGATGATCCGCCCCCACTTGCGCTCGCGCATGCCGGGCAAGGCCTGGCGGATCATCCGCACCGCTGCGTGGAACTTCAGATCCAGGTCCTCTGCCCAGACCTCGTCGGTGGCCTCCATGAACGGCCCCGTCTTCGACGTGCCGGCGTTGTTGACCAGCACGTCGACCCGGCCGCCCAGCGCCGCCGAGGCCTTGGCGTAGGCCGACTTGATCTGTTCCGGGTCTCGTACGTCGCAAGCGATGGCGTGGATCGCCTTGCCGGTGGCTTCCTTCACCTCGGCGGCGGCCTCGTCCAGGACTTCCTGGCGGCGGGCCATGATGGCGACTTCAGCCCCGGCGCCGGCATAGGCGTGCGCGATGGCGCGGCCGATCGT
>CAZVLI010000280.1:0-5647 GCA_964627965.1 uncultured Rhodospirillales bacterium | reverse complement strand
CTCCGGCCCGAAATACTGCGTCGATTCAAGGCCTGGCTCGGTGCCGGGCGTGACCGCGCCGCGCATCGGGTTCGCCAGCCCGGCCAGTTCGCCGAGGCTCACGGTCTTCTCCAGCACGCCGGCGACGTGCGCTGCACCGTCGCCCAGCACGATGTCTTCCTCGGCGCATTCGAAGTGATCGGCGGCGGTCTTCAGGATCTTGCCGCGCACCGCCAGCGCCGCCGCGTGGGTCGCGTTGCCGAGAACGACCGCGCCCCGTGAAGCGAACGTCCCGGCGCCCCAGTAGAACTGGTCGGTGTCGCCGGTGATGACGTCAACATCCTCGACGCGGCAGCCGACCTGCTCGGCGACCACCTGGGCGAAGGCGGTGAAGTGCCCCTGCCCCTGCGTGCCCATGCCGGTCGCCAGGCTGACGCGGCCGGACGACTGCACCTGTACCTTCGCACCCTCGTAGGGGCCGATGCCGGTGCCTTCGACATAGGCGACCATGCCGATGCCGCGACGCTTGCCGTCGGATGTTTCAACGCCGGCGAAATCGTCGTAGCCGATCATCGCCTTGGCCTTGTCGAACAGCGGCTGGTAGTTGCCGCTGTCGTAACGCAACGGCGCGAAGTCCTGGAAGATGACCTCGTTGTTGTACGGGAAGGCATCCGGCGGGATCAGGTTGCGGCGTCGCAGTTCGACCGGATCGACGCTGATCTCGCGCGCGGCGATATCCAGTAGCCGCTCCATCACGAACACGCCATGCTGACGGCCGGCACCGCGATAGGGCGTCACCAGCGTCTTGTTGGTGAAGACGCAGGTGAAAGTGCTGTCGTAGGCCGGCACGACGTACGGCCCAAGCAGGGTGCACTGGCTGTTGAGCGGCGTGGTCAGGCCGTAGGGGTCATAGGCGCCGGTGTCGAACAGGAACGTGTCCTTCACGCCGAGGATGCGGCCATCGGCGTCGAGCGCGATCTCCGCCTCATGAACCTGGTCGCGTTCCTGCGTCGTCGCGAAGAAATGCTCGTAGCGGTCCTCGATCCACTTCACCGGCCGGTCGAGACGCTTGGCCGCCCAGGGGACCAGCACCTCCTCCGGATAGAACATCATCATCTTCGGGCCGAAGCCGCCGCCGATGAACGGCGCTACGACCCGCACCTGCCGCTCCGACAGGCCGAGCATCGCCGCCAGGCCGTTGCGGATGATGACCGGCGCCTGGGTGGTGTCCCACACGGTCAGGCGGTCGGCGCGCGCGTCCCACTGAGCGACGATGCCGCGCGTCTCCATCGGCGACGACGCGCCGTGGTCGTAGTGGAAGCGCCGCGCGATGATGTGCGTGGCTTGCGCCCTCGCCGCGTCGTAGTCGCCCTTGGTCTGGCGCACCTTGGCGGAGACGTTGTGGCCGAGGTCGTCGTGCACCAGCGTGGCGCCATCGGCCAGCGCCGCGGCCATGTCGACGACCGGCGGCAGTTCCTCGATCTCGACGACGATATCGGCCGCGGCGTCCTCGGCGATGTACCGGCTTGTGGCGAGCACGAGGACGATGGGCTCGCCGACGTGGCGCACCTTGTCCTTGGCCAGCGGCACCTGGCAGCGCTCGTTGAACTCCGAACCCGGGATCGGCGGCGGCGGCACCAGCAGCGGCCCCGGCGCCCAGTAGTCACCGAGGTCGTCGGCCGTGTAGACGGCAACCACGCCGTCGCGCGCCTCGGCGGCCGACGCGTCGATGGACGTGATGCGACCATGCGCGACCGGGCTGCGATAGAACGCCGCGTGCAGCATGTTCGGCAGATCAACGTCGTCGACAAACAGTGCGCGGCCGGTCAGCAGCCGCGCGTCCTCGTTGCGCCGGATCGACTGGCCGACGTAGCGCGGCTCCAAGCTCATGGCCGTGCCCAGCAGGACACGGCTTGCCTAGAAATATGAGCGTGCTGTTGCGCGCTCATGAAGCTGCCGCCAGCACGGCGTTCACGATGCTCTGATAGCCGGTGCAGCGGCACAGGTGCGCCGACAGCGCCTCGCGGACCTCGGCCTCGCTCGGCGACGTGTTCTCGCGCAGCAGCGCGGTCATGCTCATCAGCACACCGGCGGTGCAGTAGCCGCACTGCACGCCATGTTTCTCGCGCATCTGGCTTTGAAGGCCGTTGAGCGTGTCGCCGTCGGCGAGGCCCTCGATTGTCTCGATGCTCTTGCCGTCGGCCTGGACCGCGAACATCAGGCACGAGCGCACCGGCTCGCCGTCGACCAGCACCGTGCAGGCGCCACAGACGCCATGCTCGCAGCCGACATGGGTGCCGGTCAGGCCAAGCTCGTGGCGCAGGAAGTCGGCCAACAACAGGCGCGGCTCGGCATCGCCTTCGTGCGCTTGCCCATTGACGGTAACGGCGACGCGGCTCACGCGGCCCGCCCCCGCGCGACGGTCAGCGCGCGCTTCGTGAGAACGCCGGCAAGATGGCGTTGATAGGCCACGCTGGCGTGGACCGTGCCGGCCGGGTCGAGCTGCGCCTTGGCGGTCTCGGCGGCGGCGGCTATGGCATCGTCGTCGAGCGTCGTGCCGACAAGCCCGGCCCCCTCCACGAGCATCGGGGTCGGTCCGGCACTGAGATATCCGAGGCGCGCGGCAACGCACATGCCCTGCCTGTCCACCGTCACGACGGCGGCGACGCCCATCATCGCGTAGTCACCCTGACGGCGGGCCAGCTCCATGAAGCAGGTGCCCGTGCGTTCCGGCAGCGTCGGCACCTCGATCTCGGTCAGCATCTCGTCGTCGGCGAGGTCGGTAGTGAGCGGGCCGGTGAAGAAGTCGGTCGCCTCGATCCAGCGCTCGCCGGCCGTGGACTGCGCCTTCATCCGCGCGCCGAGCGCGACCATCGCCGCCGGCAGCTCGGAGGCCGGGTCGGCGTGCGCAAGGTTGCCGCCGATGGTGCCACGCGTGCGGATCGGCCAGTGCGCGACGTGCGGCATGATCTCGTGCAGCAGCGGATGCGCGTTCGCCTTCTCAAGCGTGCGGTGGCGGGTCAGCGCACCGATGCGCAACCTGCCGTTGGCACGGATGCCGTCGAGTTCGGAAACGCCATTCAGGTCGATCAGCGCAGCCGGCTGCGCGAGCCGGAAGTTCATCGCCGGCACCAAGCTCTGACCGCCGGCGAGGAAGCGCGCCTCGTCGCCATGCTCGGCCTTCAGTGCCAGCGCCTCGTCCAACGTATGCGCAACGAGGTAGGTGAACGGCGCCGGCTTCATGCGGGCTTCACGAACATCTCGTAGCCTGGGCCGCGGTCGATCATCGGTTGCTCGCCCGGTCGCGCGGCGCGCATCTCATCGCGCAGGCTCGCGGTCGCGGCCTCATCAATCGTGCCGTCTGCGTCGATCACGACGCCGTAGTCGCGGCGTGCGCCCTCCGGCGTCACCTTGCCTTGGATCACGTCGAGGCGGACGCGTTCGAGATCGCGGGCAAGCGGGTCGCCCCAGCCGCCGCCGCCGGTGGTGACGACCTTCACGACCTCGCCCGCTAGCACCGGTTCGCCGTCGACCAGCCCGCCCAGCGCCTTGGCCTTGCCGGTGGGGTCGATGGTGACGCGGAAGGGCTGGCCGGCCTTGCCGCCGTTCAGGCCGTAGCAACCCAGCCGCACGCGGTCGGCGGTGACGATGGTGTGGCAGTCGACCAGCGCGCGATAATGCTTCTCGTAGCCCAGGCCGCCGCGGAACTCGCCGGCGCCGCCGCTGTCCGGGCTCAGCGCCAGTTTCTCGACCAGCACGGGGAAGCGGGTTTCGGTGAACTCGGCCGGCTGGTTGCGCGAGTCCGGCACGATGTGGATGGCGTCGTTGCCGTCGGCGTAGTAGCGCCCGCCGGAACCGCCGCCCAGGACCTCGCGCGAGAGGAACGGCGTGCCGTCCAAGTCGTCGCCATAGAAGCCGGTGTAGCGAATGGTCTCCTGGTCCGCCGGCATGCGGCCGTCCACGGCCTGCGCCACGCATCCTGCCAGCAAGCCCAGCGAGCGCAGCAGTACGAAGGAACGCGCGTTGGTCGCCGCCGGCCAGACCGGCGTGATCAGCGTGCCCTTGGGCGGGAAGATCACGTCGAAGACCTCGCACACGCCTTCGTTCACGTGGATCTCGGCCGCGCGCTCCGGCGTGTCGGCGAGGTTGCGCAGGATCGGCGCGATCCACTTGATGAGAAAGGCGCCGTCGGCATAGTCGGCCGGCCAGTTGATCGGGCCGTCGGCCTGCTCCGCCGTACCGTGGAAGTCGAGCGTGATCTTGTCCCCGGCCTTGGTCATCTTCAGGGCGAGCTTGTGCAGGCTGGGGTCGTTGACGCTGTCGTGCTCGACGAAGTCCTCCCAGACGTACTCGCCGTCGGCGATCTTGGAGAGCAGCTCGTTGCGATAGATGTCACGGCACTTGTCGAGCACCGCCTGGAAGCAGGCCTCGACGGTCTCGCGCCCGAAGCGCTCGAATAGCTCGGTCATCCGCCGCGCGCCCATCACGCAGGCCTGCAGCTCACTGTCGAGGTCGGCGGCCAGCATTTCCGGCACGCGGGTATTGCGGCGGATGATCTTGAACGCGGCCTCGTTGCGCACGCCGGCGTCGTAGAGCTTGATCGGCGGTATCGCCAGGCCTTCCTCGAACACGCTGACCGCCGTGCCCGGCATGGAGCCCGGTACCCGCCCGCCGATATCGTCGTGGTGGCCGAAGGCCTGGATGTAGGCCACCACCTCGCCGTCGTGGAACACCGGCACCGTGGTGCACATGTCCGGCAGGTGGCCGATGGAGCCCTCCGTCAGGTAGGTGTCGTTCATCAGGTAGACGTCGCCGGGCTGCATGGTCTCCGGCGGGTAGTCGCGCAGCACCGCGTTGGGCATCGCAGAATAGGACCGGCCAGTGAGCTTGCGGCAGTAGCTGTCGAACAGGCCGACGCGGTAGTCGTGCGCCTCGCGGATCATCGGCGAGCGGGCGGTACGCTCGATCGCGTACTCGATCTCGCGCTCGATCGAGTTCAGCGTGCCCTCGACGATCTGCAGCACGATCGGATCGACCTGGCGGCGCAACTCGTCGGTCGGCGCGACCGGCCAGGGCGGGCTCATGTCGGACAGGCGGGCAGTGGTCATGACGCCTCCGGTTCGATGATCAGGATGCCGTGCGGGTCGACGGTCAGGCGCTGGTTCGGAAACACCATCGTGGTGGAACCAAACTCCTCGACCACCAGCGGCCCGGAGGCTTGCCAGCCGCCCGGCAGTGCGGCGCGGTCGTAAACCGGGGTGTCGCGCCACTCGCCATCCAGGAAGACGGGACGCTCGCCCTTCGGTGCCGGCGTCACGCCCTCCCCGGTCGGCAACGTCGGCAGCGCGGGCCGGTCGATCATGCCGAAGCCGGAGACGCAGAAGTTCACCAGTTCGACCGACTGCTGGCCCTTGTAGTCGTAGCCGAACAGGCGCTGGTGCGCGTCGTGGAAGGCATCGGTCAGTTGCGCCAGGAAGCCGGCGTCGACCTTGCTGCCGGGCACGGCGACGCGGGTCTCCATCGACTGGCCGGCGTAGCGCACGTCGGCCTGGCGGGCGAGGCGAACACGGTCGGCCGGGATGCCGTCCCGCGCCAGCGTCTCGCGCGCTTCCGCTTCCAGTCGTTCGTAGATGTTGTCCACGGCGCCGAGTTCGATCTCGGCCTCCGG
>CAZVLI010000279.1:0-5657 GCA_964627965.1 uncultured Rhodospirillales bacterium | reverse complement strand
GACCAGTTCCTGACCATGCCGAAGGAGATCACGGTGGCGCCGCCGGCCAGCCCGGCGGAGACCGTGGAGCAGGCGCTGGCCATCGCGCCGACCTCCGAGAAGCGGGCCGCGCTGCGCGCGCTGCTGCGGCGCGAGGACGTGAAGAACGCCATCATTTTCTGCAACCGCAAGCGCGACGTGGACATCGTCTACAAGTCGCTGAAGAGCCACGGCTTCAACGTCGCCTCGCTGCACGGCGACATGGCGCAGAGCCACCGGATGGAGACGCTGGAGAAGTTCAAGAGCGGCGAGACACAGCTCCTGGTCTGCTCCGACGTGGCCGCGCGCGGCATCGACATCGCCGGCATGAGCCACGTGTTCCTGTTCGACCTGCCGATGCACGCGGAGGACTACGTGCACCGGATCGGCCGCACCGGCCGGGCCGGCATGCGCGGGCACGCCTTCTCGCTGGCCTCGCCGGAGGACGGCAAGTTCCTGGCGGCGGTGGAGAAGCTGATCGGCAAGCAGATCGATCGCATCACCATCGACGGCGTCGACGAAGAGCAGATCGACGACAGCGAGGACGGCCGGCGTGGCCGGCGCGGTCGGCGCAGCAGCGCGAAGGACAAGCAGGACAAGCCGCGCGCCAAGGCCGCGGACAAGGCGGACAAGGCCGAGAAGCCCAAGAAGGCCGCCAAGACCGACAAGGCGTCCGAAAAGACCGAGGCCAACGACAACGTCGAGGAGACCGAGAAGGTCACCGCGAGCGCCGGCGATCGTCGGCGCAAGAGCGAGTCGTCCGGCTCGCGCGGCGGTCGCGGGCGCGGCCGGGGCGGTCGTGGCCGCGAGGAGCGCGAGGAAGCCGTGGTCGGCTGGGGCGACCACATGCCGGCCTTCATCGCCCGCCAGATCGGTCGCGCCTAGGGCATTATCTTCACGTCGGCACCGGGAGCAGGTCATGCAGACCATCTTCGTCATGGTGAAGTGCGAGCTGGGCAAGACGTATGACGTCGCCAGCAACGCGGTGGAGACGTCGGAGCAGATCTCCGAGGTCTACTCCACCTCCGGCCAGTACGACCTGATGATGAAGTGCTATCTGGCGGACGGCACCGACATCGGCCACTTCGTCACCGAGTCGATCCAGCGCCTGCCCGGGGTGAAGGACACCTTCACCCTGATCACCTTCAAGACTTTCGCGTAGCGCCGGCTCGGCAACCCGGGTTTGCGCCGGACGCACTTCGCGTCCGCCCCCGCCTCCCGTACAATCGGCGCATGAGCGCCACCACGAACGTCGATCTCGAAGCCGCGCTGGCGGAAGCCGACGCGAACTACGTCGCCGCCAACCCGGCAAGTCAGCAGCAGTACGAGGAAGCGTTGGCCGCCATGCCGGGGGGCAACACGCGCACCGTGCTGTTCTACCCGCCCTACCCGCTGACCATCGCCAAGGGCGAGGGCTGCCGGGTGTGGGACGCCGACGGGCACGAGTATGTCGACTTCCTGGGCGAATACACCGCCGGTCTCTACGGCCATTCCAATCCGACCATCCTGGCCGCGGTGCGTGAAGCGCTGGATGGTGGCATCGTGCTGGGCGGCCATACCGGGATCGAGGCCAAGCTCGCTGACGCCGTGGCGGCGCGCTTCCCGGCGACGGAGCGGTTGCGGTTCACCAACTCCGGCACCGAAGCCAACCTGATGGCGATCTCCACCGCCCGGGCCTTCACCAAACGATCTAAGGTGATGGTGTTCGAGGGCGGCTATCACGGCGGCCTGCTCTACTTCGCCACGCCGGACATGCCGATCAACGCGCCCTTCCCGTTCGTGAAGGCGCGCTACAACGACGTCGACGGCACCCGTGCCCTGATCGCCGAGCATGCCAGCGATCTGGCCTGCGTGATCCTGGAACCGATGCTGGGCGGCGGCGGCTGCATCCCGTCCGAGCCGGACTTCCTGGCGATGCTGCGCGAAGAAACGGCGAAGGCCGGGGCGCTGCTGATCTTCGACGAGGTGATGACCTCCCGGCTTGGCCCGAACGGCTGGCAGGGGCTCAGTGGCGTCACGCCGGACCTGGCGACGCTGGGCAAGTATATCGGCGGCGGACTGACCTTCGGCGCCTTTGGCGGCCGTGCCGACATCCTCGACCTGTACGATCCGCGCAAGCCCGACGCCATCCCGCACGCCGGCACGTTCAACAACAACGTGCTGACGATGAGCGCCGGTTTTGCTGGATTGTCAGAGCTTTATACAGAAAATCTCGCAACTGACTTCAACTCGAATGGCGACAAGCTGCGCGAGCGGTTGAACGAGATCGCGCGGCGACACGATGCCGCCATGTGCTTCACCGGCCGTGGCTCGATGAGCGCCGTTCACTTCTCGCGCACGCCGCCGCGCGACTTCGACGACGTGATGGCGGGGCGCAACGAACTGCGTCCGCTGCTGCACAAGGACCTGCTGGCCGCCGGCATCTACTCGGCGGCGCGCGGCATGTACGTGCTGTCGCTGCCGATGGGCGAAACGGAGATCGACCGCCTGACCGAGGCGGTCGACGAGTTCGTCACCACGCGCGGCGCCCTCCTCCGCTAGGGCCAGCCCCGGGGATCGCGGGCGGCAGAAGTCACGGCTTTGTGGTTCGCATGGTCGTTGTCGCGCCGCGACAAGACGGGCAAGATTAGACGATTGATGACAACGGGGGTCGCGTGCAACCCGCGCCGACGTGTTCATCTCGGCTTTGTCGTCACGTTCTTGGGATTCGATACGGAAGCGGCCTCATGGCGGGCGCCGGCGTAGAGCCACACGCATCTGTCGCTATCACCGAAATCGCGTCCGGCGATGTCGCCGCGGGCGACGCGCTGGACTATGTGCGAAGCCGCGCCAGCGAGCGTTTCGACGTGTACCGCATCTCGGGACCTGCCAGCGATTTACACTACAGGTTCAGGGCGTGGCAGTTCGGGCCGCTGGTCCTCACGCTCGATAGCACGGGACCACTCGGCGTGCGCCGAGAACGCCACCACGTCGACCGATCGCTGTCGGACTTAGTCGGTCTACGGGTTTATCGCAGCGGCTTCGCGGAGATGCTGGACGATGGCGCATCGGTGAAGCTCGGCGGCGATGCCGTCCACCTCATGGACTACAGCCGCGAGCGCGACGTAAGGCGCACGACCTCCCGCCAGTTCAATGTGCGCATGCCCGCCGACATGCTGCGCTACGACGGGGGACGGCACCCGGCCTACATGCGCTTCGGCATCGATTCCGGCGCCGGGCTCATCCTGAACAACGCCATGGCGTCGCTGGAAGAGCATTTGCCGTCGTTGAAGGGGCCCGAGATTCCAGCATTGGCGGCGGGATTTGTCGGCCTGGTGCAGGGCCTGCTGTCCGGGGCCATCTCGTCGCACGACGACATGGCGGTCCAGGGCGCGCGCGCGGAGGCCATGTGCCGCTATCTCGACCAGCATCTGCGCGATCCGGATGTTGGGCTAGCCACCCTGACCCAGGCGTTCGGCGCATCGCGCGCCACGATCTATCGCGACTTCGCCGAATATGGCGGGGTGGAACGCTATGTCCTGCAGCGGCGGCTGCGACGCGCGTACGACGACCTCGCGCGGCAATCGCCACGAAGGGGCGCCGTCGCCGCCGTGGCGGAAAGCTGGGGCTTCACGTCGATCCACTACTTCAGCCGTGCATTCCGCAACGAGTTCGGGATGCCCCCGAGCGAAGTCGTCGGCCTAACGCAGTCGGAGTCGCCGTCGAGCTTGTTCACCGAACCGGTCAAACGGTCCTAGGTGTCGCCCTCTTCCTGCTGAAGCGCGAAGATCGAGGTGTAGCCCTTCGACCAGTCCGGCGGGATCAGACAGGGTTCGGGGTCGAAGCGGACCCAGCGCGCCGGCTTGCCCCGGACGACGGTGTTCGAGAGCCGGATGTTGTCGACGATACTACCCTGGAAGGTGAGCGCGTCGGCCGCCGCGTAGGTGTGCAGCAGCAGCGGCCGGCTGCGGCTGGCATTGTTCGGTTGCGAGCCGTGAACCATGCGGCAGTTGTGCACCGTCACCGAGCCCTTCGGCCCTTTCAACCAGACGACCTCGTCGAGCGGTACGCGACCGATATCCGCATCGTCGATGGCGCCGGTCCAGTTCCCGTCGGCGCCGTAGAGGTCGAAGATCTCGCCACGATGGCTGCCGGGGATCACCCCCATCGGCCCCATCTCGTCATCGACGTCGTCGAGATAGACGCCGATGGTCAGCGGCGAGTAGTTGCTATGCGGCCAGAACTGGATGTCCTGGTGCCACTTCACCTCCTCGCCGCCGCGCGCCCATTTGAAGTTCAGCTTGGAGTGGTGGAACTTCACGTCGGGCCCGAGCAGGTCCTCCGCGATGTCGACGATCGGGCCCCGCAGGCCGAACTCCTCGTAGACCGGGTCGTGCTCGACCGGATGGGTGATCCGGCGCAGGCGCGGACTGTCGGCGCGATGGTCTGGCTCCAGGTCGAAGAGCTGATCGGAAGCGCTCATCGACCGGCTGCGCTCGATGAAACGGCCGGTCACCTCGTGCAGCCTGTCGAGCCAGTCCTGGCCGATGAAGCCGTCGAGGTGGAGGTAGCCGTTCTCCTCGTAGAAGTCGCGTTGCGCCGGTGTCAGCACCTTGAGCGCGTGGCCTTGCTGTTCTGCGGCTTGCATGGCTCTCGTTCCTCCCAGCTTTCGCCCGAGCGTAGGGCGGCGGGGCCTGGCAAACAAGTTCCAAATGGAACCAACTTGTTGCGGCCGTCCGGGCGCCATGCGAGAAAGACGGACCATGCCGCGCGACACCACGTCCGAGCCCAATCCCGTCCACCGCCTGCTCGACGGCAGTGCGCTGCGCGACGGCTATCGCCTGAGCTTCCTGGCGAACTACTTCACCGGACCGGTGTACAGCGTGATCGAGCGCGAGACCGGCCTGACCCGGCCGGAATACGCGACGCTGCTCTGCCTGAACCACCGCGACGGCCTGGCGGCGACGGATGTTTCGTTGCTGGCTGGTTATCCGAAGAACAGCGTCAGCCGCGGCGTGAAGCTGCTCATCCGCAAGGGCTTGATCGAGAAGCGCGCCGATCCGCGCGACGGCCGTCGGGCCACCCTGCACGCCACGGCCGCCGGCACTCGCCTTTACCAGGACACCGTGGCCGGCTTCGTGGCTCAGCAGGAACGGATGCTGGGGTGCCTCAACGCGGCGGAGCGACGCCAGCTCGACCGGTTGCTCGGCAAGCTGGTCGAGGCCTCGCCGGGCTGGATCGATGCGTACTGAGGTGCCGCCGGCATGAGCACGACGGCGACACCGGCGGCCGACGAACGGACCAATGCGCAGCGCGCGATCATCCTGATCACGATGTCGATCTGCACGATGCTGTACGCGTTGACGCTGACCATCGTGAACGTCGCGCTGCCGCAGTTGCAGGGCGCGCTGGGCGCGACACCGGATCAGGTCGCCTGGGTGGTCACGCTCAACGTCGTCGCCACCGCCATCGTGACGCCGATGACCGGCTGGTTCGCCGGCCGCTATGGCGACCGCAAGGTACTGATCGTCTCGATCATCGGCTTCGCTGTCTCGTCGCTGCTGTGCGCCACCGCGACAACGCTGGCGCCGCTCTTGCGCTACCGCATCGGCCAGGGCGCGTTCGGCGCACCGCTGGTGCCGCTGGCGCAGGCGATCATC
>CAZVLI010000278.1:0-5660 GCA_964627965.1 uncultured Rhodospirillales bacterium | reverse complement strand
ATCACCGCCAGCTCGCCGGGCAAGAAGGGCCCGCTGTTCGAGCCGTCGAACGCCAAGGTCTACCGCCACCCGACCTTCTACGACATCCCCGACGACGTCGGCGCGATGTGAGCCGGCCAAGCGAACGCACCATGGACGGCGACGCGCTTTTTCAGCTGCTGCTGCGGTACGGCGACAGCGACCTGATCCTCGGGCACCGGGTCTCCGAGTGGTGCGGTCACGCGCCGGTGCTGGAAGAAGACATTGCCATGGCCAACGTGGCGCTGGACCTGATCGGGCAGACGCAGCTCTGGCTCGGGCTCGCCGCCGAGGTCGAGGGCCAGGGGCGCGACGCCGACAAGCTGGCCTACCTGCGCGATGCTGGCGACTTCCACAACGTGCTGCTGGTCGAACGGCCGAATGGCGACTTCGGTCACACCATCATGCGGCAGTTCCTCTATGACGCCTGGCATCTGCCGACGCTGACCGGGCTGCAGGGCTCGTCCGACAGCCGGGTCGCGGAGATCGCGGAGAAGGCGGCCAAGGAAGTCGCCTACCACCTAGAGCGCTCGACGGACATGGTCGTGCGCCTCGGCGATAGCACAGAGGAGAGCCATCGGCGCATGCAGGCCGCGCTGGACGACCTGTGGCCCTACACGGGCGAGATGTTCATGGCCGACGCGGTCGACGAGGCTGCCGATGCCGCTGGCGTTGCGCCACTGCCGGAAAGCGCCAAGCCGGCATGGGATGCCCATGTCGACGCGACACTGGCCGCTGCGACGCTGGCCAAGCCAGAGCAGGAGTTCATGCACAAGGGCGGCAAGCAGGGCGTCCATTCGGAACACCTGGGCTACATCCTGGCCGAGATGCAATTCCTGCAGCGCGCCTATCCGGGAGCGCGCTGGTGATCGCCACCCATCCCACCGTCGAAGAGGTCTGGGCCTGGCTGGAAGAGGTGCCGGATCCGGAAGTGCCGGTGGTCTCGGTGGTCGACCTTGGCATCGTGCGCGACGTCGCCTGGCACGACGACGTGCTGGAGGTGACGGTGACGCCGACCTACTCCGGTTGCCCGGCCACCGCCGTTATCGACCTGGAAATCCAGGCGGCCCTGCGGCGCCACGGTGTCGAGCATTTCAAGGTGAAGCGTCAGCTTTCGCCGGCCTGGACCACCGACTGGATCGGCGACAAGGCGCGCGAGAAGCTGAGAGCCTTCGGCATCGCGCCGCCGATCGGGGCGGCCTGCGCCGGCGCGCTGGCGCCGGTCGAAGTCGAGTGCCCGCGCTGCGGTTCCCCCAAGACGGAACGGATCAGCCAGTTCGGCTCCACGCCGTGCAAGGCGAGCTATCGCTGCATCGACTGCCTGGAACCGTTCGACTATTTCAAGGTTCACTGATGGCCCGGTTCTATCCGCTGACGGTGATCGAGGTGGAGCGGCTGACCCGCGACGCGGTGGCGCTCACTCTGGCGCCGGGCGATGAGGATCGCGAGATCTTCAAGTTTATCCAGGGTCAGTATCTGACCTTCCGTCGCGACTTCGATGGCGAGGAGGTGCGCCGGTCCTATTCGGTCTGCGCCGGGCGCAATGAAGGCCGCCTGCGCGTCGGGATCAAGCGGGTGCACGACGGCCAGTACTCGACCTACGCCAATACCGAGGTGAAGGTCGGCGACGTGCTGGAGGCGATGCCGCCGGCGGGCAACTTCCACGCCCCCATCGACCCGGCCGCCAGCCGCGATTATCTCGGCTTCGCCGGCGGCAGCGGGATCACGCCGGTGCTGTCGATCATCCGCACGGTGCTGGCGGAGGAGCCTGGCTCGACCTTCACGCTGGTCTACGGCAACCAGTCGTCGAACGCGATCATGTTCCGCGAGGAGCTGGAAGATCTGAAGAACCAGCATCTCGGCCGGCTGTCTATCCTGCACATCTTCGACCGCGAGACGCAGGAGATCGACCTGTTCAACGGGTTGGTCGATCGCGCCAAGTGCGAGGCGCTGTTCGAGCACTGGGTCGATGTGAAGCGTGCTGACCTGGCCTTCGTGTGCGGACCGGAGCCGATGATGCTGGCGGTCGCCGAGGCGCTGAAGGCGGCCGGCATGGACGAGAGTGCGATCAAGTTCGAGCTGTTCGCCTCGCCGCACGCCGGTAAGCCGAAGCGCGCGACGGCGGCGCAGACTGCGACCGAAGCCGACGCCTGCGCCGCGACCGTGACACTGGACGGTATCAGCCGCGACGTGAAGATCGCCAAGCGCCAGCAGACGGTCCTAGAGGCGGCGCTGGCGGAGGGACTGGACGCACCTTATGCCTGCCGTGCCGGCGTCTGCTCGACTTGCCGCGCCATGGTGCTGGAAGGCGAGGTGGAAATGGACGCCAACTACGCGCTGGAGGACTACGAGGTCCGGCGCGGCTACGTGCTCACCTGCCAGAGCTATCCGGTAAGCGACAAGCTCGTCGTTGATTACGACCAATGAACGACGCCGAGCTCATCGACTACGTGGCGCAGGGCGGCCGGCTGACCGCGCCGGGCAATGTCACGCCGCGCTATCGCGCCGAGCTGATGCGGCTGATGGCCAGCTTCGTCGATTCCGAGATGGCCGGTTCGGCCGGCTTCGCCGACCACATCAACGACGGCCCCGGCATCAAGGAGCGGATTGCAGCTTCCCGTATCGTCCTTGAGAAGCTCGACAGCGCCGAGCGCGTTCTGAAGATCATGGCTGAGTTCGGCGCGGACACCGGCCGGTATGTCGGCCAGCACCCGTGGGCGCAGCGGCTCGACCGCGATGCCGACATCGGCACCGAGCGGCTGCCCGGCGACATGCGGCTGAACGCGTTGCACTACCCGGTCGAAGGCTGGGCCGACGCGGTGGTGATGAACGTGCTGATGGGCTGGGCCACGGTGATCACGCTGCGTGACTACGCCTACGTTTCCTATCAGCCCCTGGCCGAGGCCTTCCGGGCGATCCTGCCGAGCGAGGTTCGCCATGCCGAGCTCGGCGAGGAGGGCTTGCGGACGCTTGCCGAGACCGAGGACAAGGCGGGGCTGCAGGCGTCGGTCGACTACTGGTATCCGCGGGTCGCCGCCAGCTTCGGCGCCGCCGGCTCTCGCCGCGTCGAGACGTTGCAGCGGTTTGGCCTTCGGCACAGCCCGAACGAGGCGCTACAGGGGCGCTGGCACGACGCGATGAGCCAGGCGCTCGGAGATGTTGGACTCAAGCCAGCATGATGGCGCGTTGCTCCTGAGAACTGCTAGCGTTCAGGTCGTCCCCGCCGGCAGCAGGAGCAGATCATGACCGACAAGAACAAGCCACTCTGGCAGTGGAGCGCCTGCGACATCGCCGAGGCGGTGGCCGCGCGCAAGGTGACGCCGTCGGAGGCGGTCGGCAGCGCGGTCGAACGCATGCGCGAGACCAACGGCCACCTGAACGCCGTCGTCGACGATCTGTCAGAAGCGGCGCTGCGTCGCGCCGAGGCGATGGACAAGGCGATCGCGGCCGGCGAGCCGGTCGGGCCGCTGGCCGGCGTGCCGACGACGATCAAGGAAAATATCGACCAGAAGGGCTACAGCACGCCGAATGGCGTGGTCGCCTACAAGGACGTGATGGCGCCCGACGACTCGCCGGTCGTGCGCAACCTGGAGAGCGCCGGGGCCATCGTCATCGGCCGCACCAACACGCCGGAATTCTCCTTCCGCGGCACCACGGTGAACGAGTTGCACGGACGCACCTACAATCCGTGGAACGATACGGCGTCGGCCGGCGGCTCGTCCGGTGGCGCGGCCTCGGCGGTGATGGCGGGCATGGGCGCCATCGCGCACGGCAACGACATCGGCGGCTCGCTGCGCTTTCCCTCCTACGCTTGCGGCGCGGCGACGGTGAAGCCCGGCCTGGGGCGCGTGCCGGCCTACAACCCGTCGGCGCCGGCGGAGCGCGGCATGCTGGCACAGGTGAGCAGTGTTCAAGGCGCGATCTGCCGCGAGGTGCGCGACGTGCGGCTGGCGATGCGCTCGCTGGTCGAGTACGACCCGCGCGACCCGTGGCAGGTGCCGATGCCGTTCGATGTCGCCGGCGCCGGGCCGGTGAAGGTCGCTTTCACCAGGAACACCTTCGACTTCGATCTGCACCCGGCGGTCGGCAAGGCATTGGACGCGGCGAAGACGGCGCTCACAGACGCCGGCTATCAGGTCGAGGAAGTCGAGCCGCCGATGCTGAAGGACGCGGCGGTCGCCGGGTTCCGGACGTTGTTCGGCGAGGTGAAGGCGCTGATGGACGCCGACATCCGCAAGCATGGATCGAACACGCTGGTGTCGATCTTCGACGCCTACTACCGCTATTTCGAGCCGCTCGAAGGCAAGGACCTGCTGCTCGCCTATGCCGACCGTAACCGTTACCTGCGCGCGTGGACGACCTTCATGGCGGACTACCCGCTGGTCCTGACGCCGTTCCTGCCGAACCCGATCTTCGAATGGAACCGCGACGAGCAGGGCGAGGAAGGCGTCGCCGAGGTGCTGGGCAGCGCCTACTACTCCATCGCCATGAACTACATGGGCCTGCCGGCCGGCATCGTGCAGGCGAACTACAATGACGGCCAACCTGTCGGCGTCCAGATCGTCGGCCGCCGCTTCCACGAGGACCAGATCCTCGACGCCTGCGAGGCGGTCGAGAAGAGCGTCGGCGTGATGGCTGAGAGGCTCTGGGCGCGGTGATGGCGGCCTAGTGGCAGTCGCAGTTCAGGTGGAACAATTCCATCGCGGTATCGCCGAGGATGCCCTTGCGCTCGGCCTGGGTCAGTTCGGTTTCGTCGATCAGCTTTACCGGGTCGGGGTCGCCGATCGGGAACGGGTGGTCGGAACCGAGCATCACCTTGTCGGCGCCGGCGACGTCGCAGAGGTAGCGTAGCGCGCGCGCCTCGAACATCACCGTGTCGAAGTACATGCGCCGGAATTCCGGCATCGGATCGCCGTGCTCGGGGTGAATGGCGTGGTTGCGCTTCAGCCGGCCGAGCGCGAAGGGCAGGGCCGCGCCGCCGTGGCTGACGATCAGCTTCACGCCCGGATAGCGCGTGAGGTGGCCGGAGAACATCAGCCGCGCGACGGCGATGGTGGTGTCGGTGACGCGGCCAACGGCGTTGACCATGTCGTAGTCGTTCACCCGCTCGTCGCCGCAGACGAACATCGGGTGCACGAATATCGTCGCCCCCTTGGCCGAAGCGGCCTCCCAGAAGGGGTTCAGGTCCGGATCGTCGAGATTGCCGCCCTCGCCCTTTGGCTGCGTACCGATCATCGCGCCGTGGAAGCCTTGGCCGAGCGCCTCCTCCAGGATCTCCGCCGCGAGCTTGCCCGACTGCAGCGGCACGCAGGCGAGCGGCGCCAGGAAGTCGTGCGCGCCGGTACCGCCCAGCATCTGCTCGTTCAGAAAGCGGCACCAGTCGGCGGCCTCGTCCGGCGGCAGCTCGTAGCCAAACATGTCGAGCCAGCCGCCGACGACCTGGGTGTCGATGCCGGCATCGCCCAGCCACTGTTGCCGCGCGCCGACGTCGGAGAGCTTGGGCGAGACCGGGCGGGTTAGCGGGCCGTCCATGAAGGCCAGCCGCGTGGCGGCGCCGTCGGTATCCACCTTCACCGACGGAAACAGGCGCTTCTCCGTCCGCAGGGTTTCCAGCAGCGGCAGCGGCACGAAGTGGGCGTGAG
>CAZVLI010000277.1:0-5686 GCA_964627965.1 uncultured Rhodospirillales bacterium | reverse complement strand
CCTATGCGAGCTTGTCGCCGATTCCGGGCCTGCGTACGTGGCTGAACGAGGTCGCCGAGCGCATCGACTTCACCGACGAGGAAGCCGCCGAACTGTTGACGCTGACCGGTGCGGAGACGGCGGCGGCCGGCTTCCTGGCGCTCCTCGATCGGCCGGACTGGCATCAGGAAAGGCCCGTGGCAGACGCGCTGCGGCCGATTCTGACCTGCCTGGCGGCCGAGTATCTGGTGAATCAGCGTCGACCCGGCGGGCGTACCGCGCGCGACCCCGTCGCGCATTTCCATCTCACCAACGGCGCCCGCCTGGAGCGGCTGAACTGGCTCGGCGACACGTCTGGCACCGGATTGCGTCAATCCGGCGGCCTGATGGTGAACTATCTCTACAAGCTCAACGAGATCGAGAAGAACCACGAGAGCTATACTGGCGACGGCCGCATCGCCACCGCCGCCGCGGTGCGCAAGCTGGCGCGGCCGTTGAAGCCGGAGGCCTGAGCGCCGGCCGGGCAGGGAGGCAAACATGCTGGGACAACGCACCGCGACGCGCGACGCCGACCTGGAAACCCGCCTCAAGCGTCTCGGCGTGCTGGAGCGCAAGGTCCTCTGGCTGTCGAGCTGGATGATCCACCATGCCAACCACGTCCGCCCGCACCGCGACGGCTTGAAGGTTGGCGGCCATCAGGCCAGCTCGGCGAGCCTGGCGACGGTGATGACGGCGCTCTATTTCGACGTGCTGCGCCCGGAAGACCGCGTCGCGGTGAAGCCGCACGCCAGCCCGGCCTTCCACGCCATCCAGTACCTGCTTGGCCTGCAAACCCGCGAGGCGATGGAGAATTTCCGCGCGCTCGGCGGCGCGCAGTCCTACCCGAGCCGCACCAAGGACGCCGACGACGTCGATTTCTCGACCGGTTCGGTCGGCCTGGGCGTGGCGATGACCGCCTTCGCCAGCCTGGTGCAGGACTACGTCTCGCTGAAGGACTGGCTACCGGAAGGGCGCCGGCCGGGCCGCATGGTGGCGCTGATGGGCGACGCCGAGCTCGACGAGGGCAACGTCTTCGAGGCGCTGCTCGAGGGCTGGAAGCACGATCTGCGCAACACCTGGTGGGTGATCGACTACAACCGCCAGAGCCTGGACGCGGTGATCTCCGACCGCCTGTTCGGCCGGGTCGACGACATCTTCCGCACCACCGGCTGGCACGTCGTGACGCTGAAATACGGCAAGGCGTTGCAGGAGGTGTTCACCGGCATCGACGGCGGCCACCTGCTGCAGCAGTGGATCGACGACTGCCCGAACTCGCTCTACTCGGCGCTGACCTACAAGGGCGGCGCCGGATGGCGAGAGCACCTGGGCCGCGACCTCAAGGAGGCGAAGGCGCTCACGCGGCTTATCGGCGATCTCGACGACGACCGCCTGCACGACCTGATGACCAACCTGGGCGGCCATGACATGCCGTCGCTGCTCGAAGCCTTCCACGGCATCGACGACGATCACCCGACCTGCTTCCTGGCCTACACCATCAAGGGCAAGGGGTTGCCCTTCGCCGGCCACAAGGACAACCACGCCGGCCTGATGAGCCCGGAGCAGATGGCGGCGTTCCAGCAGGCGATGGGGGTGCCGAAGGGGCAGGAGTGGGAGCCTTTCGCCGGCCTCGACCTGCCAGCCGACGAGCTTCGCGCCTTCCTCGACCAGGTGCCCTTCGCACAGGCCGGCCGGCGCCGCTACCAGGCGGCGAAGGTCGACGTGCCCAAGGCTTTCCCGATGCCGAAAGCGGCCTCGATGTCCACGCAGGAGGCGTTCGGGCGCATCCTGTTCGACATCGCCGGCTCGGACAGCGAGCTGGCCAAGCACATCGTCACCACCTCGCCGGACGTCACCGTGTCGACCAACCTCGGCGGCTGGGTGAACCGGCGCGGCATCTTCGACCGGCACGCCCGCGAGGACGTGTTCCGGGCCGAGAAGGTGGTTTCGGCGCAGCGCTGGCAGATGGGCCACGACGGCCAGCACATCGAGCTCGGCATCGCCGAGAACAACCTGTTCCTGATGCTGGCCGCGATGGGCCTGTCGACCGACCTGTTCGGGGTGCGGCTGTTGCCGATCGGGACGCTCTACGATCCCTTCATCAATCGTGGCCTCGACGCGCTGAACTACGCCGCCTACCAGGGCGCCCGGTTCATGGTCGTCGCGACCCCCTCCGGCATCACCCTGGCGCCGGAGGGCGGGGCGCACCAGTCGGTGATCACGCCGCTCGTCGGCCTCGGACAGCCCGGCCTGACCAGCTTCGAGCCGGCCTTCGTCGATGAACTTTCGGTGATCATGCGTTGGGGCCTGGAGCACATGCAGGCCGACGACGGCGGTGGCGTCTACCTGCGGCTGTCGACCCGTGCCCTGGCGCAGCCGGAGCGCGAGATGACGCCGAAGCTGGCCGAAGACGTGCTGACGGGCGCCTACTGGCTGCGTGAGCCGGCCGACGATGCCGAACTGGCGATCGTCTTCTGCGGCGCCGTCGCGCCCGATGCGCTCGCGGCCTGGGAGGCCGTCGTGGAGGATATTCCCGGCGCCGGTCTGCTGTGCGTGACCTCGCCGGACCGGCTTTATGCCAACTATGCCGCCGCCTGGCGCCGGCGCGTCGACGGCGAGGTCGGCGCCCGCAGCCACCTGGGCCGGCTCACCGATGTTCTGGCAAAGGACGGCGTGCTGGTGTCGGTGCTCGACGGTCATCCGGCGACGCTGGGATGGATGGGGACGGCGGCGCGCCGCCGCCTGCTCAGCCTTGGCGTCGACGGTTTCGGTCAGTCGGGCGATATTCCCGACCTGTACCGCGTGCACCGGATCGACGCCGACGCCATCGTCGACGCTTGCGCGGCGGCCTGTTTAGCCCGGATTAGCACCTAGGCCGCTACGCTCTTGCGACGTTTTCCGTTTGTGCTATGAAGGGCCGCGCTGGCTCGGCATCCCGGCGGGCGTGGCGGAATTGGCAGACGCGCCAGGTTTAGGTCCTGGTGACCTAACAGTCGTGGGGGTTCAAGTCCCTCCGCCCGCACCAGAGTTCCACCGGCCGCGCGGCACCGCCGCACCAGCGGCCCCGACAGATTCACAGACCCATTCGTGACCCGGTAAGACCCATGCAAGTGACGGAAACCCTGTCCGACGGCCTGAAACGCGAATATGCGATCGTCATCGCGGCCGACGAGATCGAGAACAAGCTGTCCGGCAAGCTCAACGAGCTGGCCAAGGAGGCGCAGATTCCCGGCTTTCGCCGCGGCAAGGTGCCGGTCAGCCTGCTGCGCAAGACCTACGGCAAGCGGGTCATGGGCGAGGTCGTGGAAGAGTCGGTCAACGAGGCCACCGCCAAGACCTTCGAGGACAACGAGCTCAAGCCGGCGATGCAGCCGAAGATCGAGATCACCAGCTTCGACGAGGGCAAGGACCTCGAATACAAGCTGGAGGTCGAGCTGTTGCCGGAGTTCGAGGTCGGCAGCTTCGCCGACCTGGAGCTGGAGCGCCCGGTCGCCGAGGTCGAGGACAAGGCGCTGGAAGAGCGCCTGGAGGCGATGGCGCAGCAGATGAAGAGCTTCGCCGACGGCGCCGAGGGCCAGGAAGCGGCCTCGGGCGACGCGGTGGTGATCGACTTCGTCGGCTCCGTCGACGGCACCCTGTTCGAAGGCGGCGCCGCCGACGATTTCCAGCTCGAGCTCGGCTCCGGCCAGTTCATTCCGGGCTTCGAGGACCAGCTCATCGGCGTCAAAGCGGGCGACGAGAAGACCGTCGAGGTGACCTTCCCGGAGGAGTACGGCGACGACAAGCTGGCGGGCAAGCCGGCGAGCTTCGCGGTCACGGTGAAGGCCGTGAAGGTGCCGCTGCCGACCCCGGTCGACGACGCCCTGGCCGAGAAGTTCGGCCTGGAGAACCTGGAGAAGCTGCGCGAGGCGGTGAAGACGGACATGGAGCAGGCGCACGGCCAGCTCAGCCGCAACAAGCTGAAGCGCAGCCTGCTCGACGCGCTGGCCGACCGCTACGACTTTGAAGTGCCGCCGGGCATGGTTGAGATGGAGTTCGACCAGATCTGGCACCAGCTCGAGCACGACCTGGAGCACCAGAACAAGACCGTGGCCGACCTGGACAAGCCGGAAGAGGAGATGCGCACCGAGTATCGCGGCATCGCCGAGCGCCGGGTGCGTCTGGGACTGCTGCTGTCCGAGGTCGGTCGCGCCAACAACCTGGAGGTCTCCGACGACGAGGTCAGCCGCGCGATCATGCAGCAGGCGCAGCGCTTCCCGGGCCAGGAACGCCAGGTGTTCGAGTACCTGCGCGACAACGAGCAGGCGCAGGCGCAGCTCCGTGCGCCGATCCTGGAGGACAAGGTCTGCGACTTCATCATCGAGATGGCGCAGGTCACCGACAAGACGGTCTCGCTGGACGAACTGATGGCCGAGCCGGAAGAGGACGGTCACGAGCACCACGACCACGACCACGATCACGATCACAAGCACGACTGAGCCGTCCCCTACCGGGACGGCCGGCGAGCGCATATATCGATGAGGACGAGCCGGCCGCGGTCGGCGTCGAACGAGAAGAGAGGCGGCGAATATGTCCGAGCGTGACCCGCGCGAGGTCTACATGAACACCCTGGTGCCGATGGTGGTCGAGCAGACCAACCGCGGCGAGCGGGCCTACGACATCTATTCGCGCCTGTTGAAGGAGCGGATCGTCTTCATCATCGGCCCGATCCACGACGCGGTCGCCAGCCTGGTTTCGGCGCAGTTGCTGTTTCTTGAGGCAGAGAATCCGCAAAAGGACATCGCCATCTACATCAACTCGCCCGGCGGCGTGGTGACGTCGGGTTTGGCGATCTACGACACGATGCAGTACATCCGCCCGCCGGTTTCGACCCTGTGCATCGGTCAGGCCGCCTCGATGGGCTCGCTGCTGCTGACCGCCGGCGCCGAGGGCAAGCGCTTCGCGCTGCCGAACGCGCGCATCATGGTCCACCAGCCGTCCGGCGGCTTCCAGGGCCAGGCGGCGGACATCGAGATCCACGCGCGCGAAATCCTGTCGCTGCGCGAGCGGCTGAACCAGATGTACGTGAAGCACACCGGCAAGTCGCTGGAAGAGGTGGAGCGGGCGATGGACCGCGACACCTTCATGTCGGCGCAGGACGCCAAGGACTTCGGCCTGATCGACGACGTGGTGGAGAACCGCCCGGTGCCGGCCGACGCCGACAAGACGGACGAGTAGCCGACGCGTGTTCGTGAGCGCGCGCTTAACCAAATGGTGAGGCCGTCTGGACTATCCTGGGACGGCTCGCGGCGGCATGATACTTGCTCTGATTCGTCGCTAGCGCGGTCGTCAAGCAGAGCCCGCCCGGGCAATGTCCCCGGATGGGGCGCCGCAAAGGCGAGTTTGGTGTTGTTCGTGAGAGAAGGCGGTGTTTAACATCGCCGCAACAGCAGGAGTTTAGGAAAATCCATGACCAAGCTGAGCGGCGGTGACTCGAAGAACACGCTCTATTGCTCGTTCTGCGGCAAGAGCCAGCATGAAGTCCGCAAGCTCATCGCAGGGCCGACCGTGTTCATTTGCGATGAGTGTGTCGAACTGTGCATGGACATCATCCGCGAGGAGAACAAGAGCTCCCTCGTCAAGACTCGTGACGGCGTCCCGACGCCGGAAGAGATCTGCAAGGTCCTCGATG
>CAZVLI010000276.1:0-5707 GCA_964627965.1 uncultured Rhodospirillales bacterium | reverse complement strand
GCACCATTTCCCTCCAGGATCGACCAAGACCTGTGTCGCGGGGCCATTCCCGCCGGTGCGTTATGCTGTCTCCAGCTGGCGAGGAGGCACGTATGAGCAGGCTCTATGGCGACGAGCACCGGGCGTTGCAGGATCGGTTCGGGACCCGCAAGCTGGCCGACCGGTTGGAAGAAGCGATCGTCCGCGACCACGTGAACGAGCGCGACACCACCTGGATCGAGAGCCGCGACTTCTTCTTCCTGTCCACCGTCGATCACCAGGGCCGACCGACCGTGTCGCACAAGGGCGGCGACGTCGGACTGGTGAAGGTGGTGGACGAGCACACGCTCGCCTTCCCGAGCTATGACGGCAACGGCATGTACTTTTCGATGGGCAACATCGCCGGCACGCCGGCGGTCGGCATGCTGTTCATCGACTTCGAAACGCCCAACCGGCTGCGCGTGCAGGGCGAAGCGAGCATCGATCTGGACGATCCGCTGCTGTCGCACTGGCCGGGAGCCGACCTGGTGGCGCGCGTGAAGGTCACGGAGGTGTTCGTGAACTGTCCGCGCTACGTCCACCGCTACCGCCGCGTCGGCACGTCGAAGTATGTCCCTGACGCCGACGGCCAGGCACCGACGCCGGCCTGGAAACGCATCGACGGCCTGACGGACGCCCTGCGCGATCGCGACGTCGGCAAGATCGAAGGCGAGACGCTCGACCGCCGCGCCTACCAGGCACTGCTCGATAAGGGCGAGGCCTAGCCGATCAGGAAGTCGTCCGCGTCGAGCTCGGCGGCGGTGACGCCGGTGAGCGTGACCGAGACATTCTCCAGCGTCGTGGCCGTGATTACCACGCCAGCGTCGCTATCGGTCAGCACCAGTTCGTCGAACGCACTGACGCCGACAAAGACGAGCTGATCCTCGTCCGGCGTGAAGTCGGTAATCACGTTGTCACCATGGTTGGCGCCGAAGACGAACAGGTCGTCGTCGTCGCCGCCAGTCATCGTATCGTTGGCATTGCCGCCGATGATGGTGTCGTCGCCAGCGCCGCCGAACAGCGAATCCTGGCCCTGCATGCCGAGCAGCTGATCGTCGCCGTTGCCACCGAACAGCAGGTCCTGGCCGCCCTGCCCGCGCAACACGTCGTCGCCGTCGCCGCCGAACAGCTGATCGGCGCCGGAGTTGCCGTTCAGGCCGTCGGCGTCGTCGCCGCCCTCGATCGAGTCGTCGAGCGCACCGCCGAACACGGTGTCGGCGCCGACATCGCCATCGATAGTGTCGTCGCCCTGCTGCCCGCGCAGGGTGTCGTCGCCCTCGTCACCGATCAGCCGGTCGTTGCCATTGTTGCCGTTGATACGGTCGTTGCCGGCACCGCCACGCAGCTCGTCGTCGCCGTCCTGGCCGAACTGCCGGTCGTTGCCGCGACCGCCGTTGGAGCGATCGTTGCCGCCGCCGGCGATCACAAGGTTATCGTCGTCGTCGCCATCGATCTCGTCATCGTCGTTGTCCCCGACCATGACGGTCTCGCCGTCGTTGCCCTGCGCGCCAAACAACCGTGGCGCGTCGTCGGGCGACTGGAAGATGATGAACTCGCCGTCGAGCTTGATCTGCTGGATCGCGGTCCCCGTGCCACCGACGTCGATCAGGATGTAGGTGTCGCCGTCGACCATCTCGAAGCGCACTTCGGTGGTGCTGCCGTCGCTGGCGAACTCGGCATCGCCGATGAAGCTGAAGTCACCGAACGCCGAGAGGTCGACTGCGTCGCGGCCGCCGAAGTCCTCGATCTCGTCGGCACTGGCCAGCTCGCCTTCCGGCGGCAGCGCCGCTTCGACTTCCTCGTCGTCATCGTCTTCTTCCGTCTCCTCGCTCGCCGTCACCGGTGCGAAGAAGAAGATGTCCGGCCCGTTCCCACCCGACAGCGTGTCGTTGCCATCGCCGTCGGTGATCTCGTCGACGCCATTGCCGCCGCTCAAAACGTCGTCGCCGGCGCCACCGTCGATCGTGTCCTTGCCGTTGCCGCCGGAGAGGGTGTCGTTGCCGTCGCCACCGGTCAGCAAGTCCTTGCCGTTGTCGCCGGATGCCTCGTCGTCGCCGGCGCTGCCGACGATCGTGTCGTTGCCGTTGCGTCCTTCGTAGGCGTCGTCGCCGATTTCAAGCTGAACGTCGTCGTTTCGATTCGTGCCCATAACCAGACCTCGCACGTTGCGTCCGTTGCTCCCGAACTTGGAAGCAACTTATGAGATTGAGCGTGATGATGATCACGAAGGGCACCGGCATGGTCCAGTTGACCCGACGGACACGGTATTGCCACACCGTGCCCGTTTCCGCCACAGCCTCTGACCCAGATTGGCTAACGGGGCCTAAGTCGTTGACGGATATAGTCGATATGCAAGCGTAAGGCGTACACCGTGTCGGCATAGGCAATGCCGACATGCTGGCCGGCGACTTCGGCCTCGATCCGATTCAGCTCCCGCGACGTCGTCGCGTCGTCGAGATTGCCCTCCGCGCGGTCGAGCTCGACTCGCGCCACTTCGCGATACCAGCGGTTGACCCGCGAGCGCATTCGCCACTGGAACAGCGGCGGCAGTATCCGCATCAAAGGTATCGCCAGGGTCAGCAGCGGGATCAGCAGGATCACCATGCGATCCAGGAAGCTGGCCACCCAGAACGGCAGGAATCGCTGCAGGAACGGCACGCCGTTGGCGTAGTAGCGCCGCGCATCGTCATGCAGCGCCGGCTCGAGGTGCGTCGGCGCCGGGAACTGGCCCGCCGCCTCGAACAGTCCACCGGGCTGATGTACCTCGTCGGCCGCCTGCAGCAGCAGCGAAACCAGCGACGGGTGCAGCGTCGGCCCGGCGATGAAGCTGGCGACCGGCGCCACCAGGCGCACATCGTCGCGCGGCAGTTCCCGCCCCAGGTCAATGGCGCCTTCGTGCAACGTGACGGCGGACAAGTAGGTGAATTGCTGCGCATAGCCGGGTGCCCGGTGCATCGAGATCAGGCCGATGCCGGGCTCGCGCAACAGCCGCTGCACATTGGCGGCGCGCACCGAGGCGACGTAGGCGACGACGTCGACCTCGTCGTCGAGCAACGCCTCGGCCGCCGCGGCGCCGGATAGATCGCTGAGCCGTACGACGCCGTCGTTCATGCCGTTGGCCGTCAGCAGCCGCGTCATCAGGGCGCGCGTGCCGCTGCCCTCCGGCCCGATCGCCACGGTCAGCCCGGCAAGGTCGAGCATCTCATAGCGGACCTGCTCGCCGCGGTAGAACAGCCACAGCGGCTCGTAGAACAGGGCGCCCAGGCTGGTGAGGTCGGGTTGCTCTTCCGGGCCCAGCACGCCGCCCTGCACCAGCGCCACGTCGACCTCGCCGTCGCGCAGCAAGCCGACATTCTCCACCGAGCCGGCGCTTTGGATGACCTCGAGCTCGACATTCTCGCGCGCCAGGATCTGCTTGTAGCGCAGCGCGAAGTCGTAATAGGCACCGCCCGGCCCGCCGGTGGCGATCTTCAGGCTCGACGGCGGCGGCGGATCGACGAAGCCAAAGGCGATACCGAAGCCGAGTCCGACGATCACCAGGCCGAACAGGGCCGGCAGCAGGCCCTGCGGCGTCAACGCCTTGAACGGCCACGGGCGGGGTATGTGTTCGGGTTCGGAAATCGACAACTCTCCCGCGCCGAGCGGTGACAGGACGGATCGCTGGCGCCATGATCGGGCCAACCCGCCCCCACGATCAACCGGAGCGCGCGATGCGCCGCACCGTCCGCGCCCTCACCCCCGACGACCTGCAAGCGACGCACGCTCTGCGGCTACAGGCGCTGCACGACGCGCCGACCGCGTTCGGGTCGTCACCTGGCGACTCGTTCGAGAGCCGCGACGCCTGGGCCAAGCTGCTCGCTGGCGGACAGGTCTATGGTGCCTTCGACGACGCTGGCAGCCTGCACGGCATGGCCGGCCTGGCCACCAACGACCGCGCCAAGACCCGGCACAAGGCACGGATGTGGGGCGTCTACGTCGCCGCGGAGGCGCGCGGCCAGGGTCTGGCGCGGGCGCTGGTGGCCCATGTCGTGGAGGCGGCGCGGGGGCGGGCGGCGTGGCTCGACGCGGCAGTGGCGGCCGACAATGCCGCCGCCATCCATGTCTACGAAGCCGCCGGCTTCACCCGCTACGGCACTGAGCCCGCGGCATTGAGAGTCGACGGCCGCGACGTCGACCTTCACCTGCTCACGTTGCGGCTCTAGTCGCTAGAAGGCGATGGCGGCGAGGTGGATCACCATCCACACGCCGATGGCGATCAGGAAGGCGTTGGTCAGGCGATCGGCCCACGCCTTCATGTCCTTGAAACGCTTCAGAAAGAGCAGCCTGAACAGGAAGACCAGGACGAACCCGACCGCCAGCAGCTTGAGGGTCATACCACCCCGAGGCCGATCAGGATGCCCCAGATCCCGCAAATGCCGAGCAGCAGGAAGGTACCGGCCGCGCCGATGAAGCGACCGGCGGAGACGCCGATGCTTTGCGACAGGCCGACGATGTGCGCCAACCGGCAGACCACCAGCGCCGCGCCCATCGCATGGATCGCCCAGTCCGGCGCCCCCGATCCTTCGATCAACGCGATCAGCACGACCAGGATCGGCACGAACTCGGCGAAGTTGCCATGCACCCGGATCGCCTTGGCCAGCTCGTCCTCGCCGCCGTCACCGATGCCGACGTGGTACTTGCCGCGCAACCGCGCCACCCGACCGCTGAGCAGCAGGTAGAGAATGGCCAGCACGCCGCCATACAGGAGTGTGATCGTCATACCGCTTCCTCCACCGCCGCCGGCCGCCGCCGACGCTCGCGCACGCTGTCCGATTTGAGCTGTCCGCAGGCCGCCATGATGTCGCGGCCGCGCGGCTGGCGCACCGGCGAGGCGTAGCCGGCGTCGTTGACGATGTCGGCGAAGCGCCGGACCCGCGACGGCGTCGAACAGTCATAGGGACTGCCGGGCCAGGGGTTGAAGGGGATCAGGTTGATCTTCGCCGGAATACCGCGGATCAGCCGCACCAGCTCGCGCGCCTCGGCGTCGGAGTCGTTCACGCCCTTCAGCATCACGTACTCGAACGTGATGCGCCGCGCGTTGTTGACGCCGGGATAGGCGCGGCACGCGTCCAGCAGCTCCGCGATCGGGTACTTCTTGTTGATCGGCACCAGCTCGTCGCGGAGGTCGTCACGCACCGCGTGCAGGCTCACCGCCAGGTTGACGCCCAGTTCCTCGCCGGCGCGGGCCATCATCGGCACTACGCCCGAGGTCGACAGCGTGATGCGACGCCGCGACAGGCCGATGCCCTCGTTGTCCATCACGATGGCCAACGCCCGGCTCACGTTGTCCAGGTTATAGAGCGGCTCGCCCATGCCCATCATGACGATGTTGGTCAGCCGGTTGCGCGCGGAGGACGGCCACTCGCCCAGCGCGTCGCGCGCCAGCATGAACTGGCCGACGATCTCCGCCGCTTCCAGGTTGCGCACCAGCCGCTGTGTACCGGTATGGCAGAAGCGACAGGTCAGCGTGCAACCGACCTGGCTGGACACGCAAAGCGAGCCGCGATCGGTCTCGGGGATATAGACGACTTCCACTTCGTGCCCGCCAGCGATCCGCACCAAGTATTTGCGGGTGCCATCTTTGGACACCAACCGTTGCACGACCTCCGGGACCTCAATGACAAAATTCTCCGCCAATTTGGCGCGATAG
>CAZVLI010000275.1:0-5754 GCA_964627965.1 uncultured Rhodospirillales bacterium | reverse complement strand
TCACTGCACCCCGCTGGGCGCGGTGCATGGCGGTCTGGCGGCGACGCTGATCGACAGCGCGTCGGGCTGCGCCATCCACACGCTGCTGGAACCCGGCGTCGGCTTCACCACCATCGAACTGTCGACCAACTACGTGCGGCCGATGATGCCCGGCATGGGCGAAGTGACGGCGGAAGGCACCGTCATCCATCTCGGCCGCACGGTCGGTCGGTCGGAGGCCAGGCTGGTCGGGCCGGACGGCAAGTTGATCGCCTACGGCCACTCGACCTGCCATATTCTGCGGCCAACCAAGTCATAAGGCCGCGCCGCGACGCGGGCCGGAGGAACCGTCATGCAGCGCCCGTTCTGGCGCCTGCCGGTGATCGTCCTGATCGCCGGCGCCACCATCCTGACGCTGTCGATCGGCATCCGGAACAGCTTCGGCCTGTTCCTGGCACCGATGAGCGCGGACCTTGAACTCGGCCGCGAAATCTTCGCGCTGTCGATCGCGATCCAGAACCTGCTGTGGGGCCTGACGCAGCCGTTCTTCGGCGCCGCGTGCGACCGTTGGGGCTCCGGCCGCGTGGTGCTGGCGGGCGCCCTTCTCTATGCCGTTGGGCTCTACTGGATGGGTCAGGCGGCGACGCCGCTGGATCTCTATATCGGCGGCGGCGTGCTGATCGGGCTGGGTCTGTCCGGGACCAGCTTCGCCGCCGTGCTTGGCGCGGTCGGGCGCAACTTCCCGGCCGACAAGCGCGGCATGGCGCTCGGCATCTGCACCGCCGGCGGTTCCTTCGGCCAGTTCCTGATGGTGCCGATCGGACAGAGCTTCATCGCCAACTACGGCTGGTCGGTCGGCTTCGTCGCCTTCGCGGTCATCGTGCTGAGCGCGGCGGCGCTAGCGATCTTCGTCAGCGGCAAGCCGCAGGAGGAGGCCGGCTCGCTTTCCATCGGCGAGGCGCTGGGCGCGGCAAAGACCCACAGCGGCTACCTGCTGCTGACCGCCGGGTTCTTCGTCTGCGGCTTCCACGTCACCTTCATCGGCACCCATCTGCCCGCCTACCTAACCGACTCCGGGCTGCCGCCCGAGGCCGGCGCGACGGCGCTGGCGCTGATCGGCTTGTTCAACATCATCGGGTCCTTCGCCTGCGGCTATTTCGGCGACAAGTTCTCAAAGAAGTGGCTGCTGAGCGGGCTCTACGCGGTGCGCGGGGTGATGATCCTGGCCTTCCTGCTGGCGCCGCTCACCCCGGTCACCGCCGCGCTGTTCGGCGCCGGCATGGGGCTGCTGTGGCTCGGCACGGTGCCGCTGACCAGCGGGCTGGTGGCGCAGATATTCGGGCTGCGCTCGGTCGGCACGCTGTTCGGCATCGTGTTCCTGTCGCACCAGGTCGGCGCCTTCCTGGGCGTCTGGCTCGGCGGGCGGCTATTCGACGCGACCGGCAGCTACGAGCTGGTGTGGTGGATGGCGATCGCGCTGGCCGTGCTCGCGGCCTTGTTACACCTGCCGATCAACGAGCGACCCTATGTGAGGCAGACGGCCGCCGCATGATCTCGCCGGCCGCAGCCGGCCGCGCTATGCTGACGCCGATCCCTCAGAGGAGGCGACGATGCATCTGAACGACCCGAAGCTGTTTCGCCAGCAATGCCGGATCGGCGGCGAGTGGTGCGATGCCGACGACGGCTCGACCATTCCGGTGAACAACCCCGCCACGAACGAGGACATCGGCACGGTGCCGCGGATGGGCACGGCCGAGACGCGGCGCGCCATCGAGGCCGCCGAGGCCGCCCTGCCCGCGTGGCGCGCGATGACGGCGCAGCAGCGCGGCACGATCCTGCGCGACTGGTACAACCTGATGCTTCAGCACGCCGACGATTTGGCGATGCTGATGACCGTCGAGCAGGGCAAACCGCTGGCCGAGGCCAAGGGCGAGGTGCTCTACGCCGCCTCGTTCATCGAGTGGTTCGCCGAGGAGGGCAAGCGGGTCTACGGCGACACCATCCCGACGCACGACCCGACCAAGCGGCTGGTGGTGATCAAGGAGCCTGTCGGCGTCTGCGGCGCGATCACGCCGTGGAACTGCCCGGCCGCGATGATCACCCGCAAGGCCGGCCCGGCACTGGCCGCCGGCTGCACCATGGTGGTCAAGCCGGCCACGGCGACGCCCTACACCGCCCTGGCGCTCGCCGACCTGGCCGAGCGCGCCGGGGTGCCTGCCGGCGTGTTCTCGGTGCTGACCGGCAAGTCTGGCGAGATCGGCGCGGAGATGACCACCAACCCGATCGTGCGCAAGTTGTCCTTCACCGGCTCGACCGAGATCGGCAAGCTGATGGAAGCGTGCGCCGGCACGGTGAAGCGGCTGAGCCTGGAATTGGGCGGCAACGCGCCGTTCATCGTGTTCGACGATGCCGACCTGGATGCCGCCGTCGAGGGCGCCATCGCATCGAAGTTCCGCAATACCGGCCAGACCTGCGTCTGCGCCAACCGCCTGCTGGTGCAGGACGGCGTGTACGACGCCTTCGCCGACAAGCTAGCCACGGCCGTGGCTGCGATGAAGGTCGGCGACGGCACTCAGGACGGTGTCGCGCAAGGCCCGCTGATCGACATGAACGCGGTGCTGAAGGTGCAGGAACATGTCGACGACGCCGTCGGCAAGGGCGCCCGCGTCGTCGTCGGCGGCAGCCGGCACGACCTCGGCGGCACCTTCTACCAGCCCACCGTCCTGGCCGACGTGACGCCGGAGATGGCGTGCGCGCGCGAGGAAACCTTCGGGCCGCTGGCGCCGCTGTTCCGCTTCAAGGAGGAGGCGGAGGCGATCCGCATGGCCAACGACACCGAGTTCGGCCTGGCCGCCTATTTCTACAGCCGCGACATCGGCCGCTGCTGGCGTGTGTCGGAGGGGCTTGAGTACGGCATGGTCGGCGTCAACACCGGCATCATCTCCACCGCCGTCGCCCCCTTCGGCGGCATGAAGGAAAGCGGCATCGGCCGCGAGGGCTCGCACCAGGGCATGGATGAGTATGTCGAGGTGAAGTACCTCTGCATGGGCGACGTGAACAAGTAGCTGAGAGGACGGCATGGCCGACTACGACTTCGATCTCTTCGTCATCGGCGGCGGCTCCGGCGGCGTGCGCGCCGCGCGCATCGCCTCGGGTCACGGCGCCAAGGTCGGGATCTGCGAGGAGTACCGCTACGGCGGCACCTGCGTGATCCGCGGCTGCGTGCCGAAGAAGCTGTTCGTCTACGCCTCGCATTTCGCAGAAGACTTCGAAGACGCGGCGTCCTACGGCTGGTCGCTGAACGGCACGCCGAGCTTCGACTGGTCGACGCTGGTGGCGAACAAGGACAAGGAGATCGACCGCCTGAACGCCATCTACATCCGGCTGCTGGAAGGCGCCAACGTGGAGGTGCTGAACGGCCGGGGCGTGCTGAAGGACGCGCACACGATCCAGGTCGGCGAGCGCACCGTCACCGCCGACAAGATCCTGGTCGCGGTCGGCGGCACGCCGATGAAGCCCGACATTCCCGGCATCGAGATGGCCATCACCTCGAACGAGGCGTTCCACCTGGAGAGCTTGCCGCAGCACATCACCGTCGTCGGCGGCGGCTACATCGCGGTCGAGTTCGCCGGCATCTTCAACGGCCTCGGGCGCGACGTGGTGCAGCTCTATCGCGGCGAGCAGATCCTGCGCGGCTTCGACGACGACGTTCGCGACCATCTCGCCATCGAGATCCGCAAGAAAGGCATCGACCTTCGTATCGGCCAGAACCCGGACCGGCTGGAGAAGGTCGACGGACGCATCCGCGTTCACCTGGCGTCCGGCGACAGCTTCGATACCGACCTCGTCATGTATGCCACCGGCCGCATCCCGAACACCGCCGACCTCGGCCTGGAGGCGGCCGGCGTGGCCACCGGCAAGGGCGGCGAGATCCCGGTCGACGCGTGGTCGCACACCAACATTCCCAACATCTACGCCGTCGGCGACGTGACCGACCGGATCCAGCTCACGCCGGTAGCGTTGATGGAGGGGCATGCGTTTGCCGACACGGTCTTCGGCAACAACCCGCGCCAGCCGGATCATCGCGACGTGCCGTCGGCCGTGTTCAGCCAGCCGCCGATCGGCTCGGTCGGGCTGACCGAGGCGGAGGCGCGCGAGCAGTACGGCAACATCGACCTATACAAGTCCACCTTCACGCCGATGAAGCACACGATGACGCCGTCGGACGAGAAGACGTTCATGAAGCTGATCGTCGACGCCAAGTCGGACCGCGTGATCGGCGCCCACATGGTCGGCCCGGACGCGGCAGAGATTGTGCAGGGACTGGGCATCGCCCTGAAGTGCGGCGCCACCAAGGCGCAGTTCGACGCGACCGTCGGCATCCACCCGTCGGCGGCGGAGGAGTTCGTGACCATGCGCAGCAAGTGGACCCCGCCGGCGGCCAAGGCGGCGGAGTAGTCAGGCGGTCGGGACTTTCCGCTCTATGGCACGCTGCCGGAGGTTGCGGTAGAGGCGCGGCGATGGCCATCCGTGATGGTCGAACAACTCGCCGACGAGGCGTGCGGCCAGATGGCGGGCTTGGTCCGGATCGACGCCAAATGCCCACGTGTCGCGATTGAGCGCCGTCGGGCAGCGCACCCGACAGCGCCAAGCGTGGTCATCCCGCTCCGGCGCGCCAATGCGGCTGACGGTGACCTCACGACGGCCGCGCATGGTCCGGCGGGCGTAGATCACTCGCTCCGTGCGGATCGCGGCTTTCGTGCTCGGGCGCGGCATGGCCGTACAGTAGACAACGCCTCGTGTGGCGGACAAGCTCACCGGACGAATCGCCGGCTTGGCTTTTCGGCGTTGGCGCGCCTATAACAGGGCTTCAACGCAGCAATTCAGCGCAAGGAGCCGGGCTCATGGCCAAGGATTGGAGCCCCGATAGCTGGCGCGGTCGCGAAGCCGCGCAGATGCCCACCTACCGCGACGCGGCGGCGCTCGACGCCGTCGTCGACAAGCTGCGTCGATTTCCCCCGCTCGTATTTGCAGGTGAGGCGCTGCAGATGCGCGAGCGGCTGGCCGAAGTGGCCGCCGGAAAAGCGTTCCTGCTCCAGGGCGGCGACTGTGCCGAAAGCTTCGCCGAATTCCACCCGGACAACATTCGCGACACCTTCCGCGTGCTGATGCAGATGTCGGTGGTGCTGACCTACGGCGCCTCGATGCCGATCGTGAAGGTCGGCCGCATGGCCGGGCAGTTCGCCAAGCCGCGCTCGTCGCCCACCGAGAAGGTCGGCGACGAAGAACTGCCGATCTACCGCGGCGACATCATCAACGGCATCGAGTTCACCCGCGAGTCGCGCGAGCCCGATCCGGACCGGCTGCTGCAGGCCTACAGCCAGGCGGCGGCGACCTTGAACCTGCTGCGCGCCTTCGCGTCGGGCGGCTATGCGGACCTGCACACGGTGCACGGCTGGAATCTGGGCTTCGTGGAGGGCACCGAGGCGGCGCAGCGCTACCGCGCAACCGCCGACCGTATCGCCGAGGCGCTCGACTTCATGGAAGCGTGCGGCATCACCGGCGAGACCGTGCCGGCGGTCAGCCAGACCGAGTTTTACACCTCGCACGAGACGCTGCACCTGCCCTACGAGGAGGCGCTGACGCGGCGCGATACGATCACCCGCTCCGGCGGCTGGTTCGACACGTCGGCGCACATGGTTTGGATTGGCGACCGCACCCGCCAGCCGGACGGCGCACACATCGAGTTCGCGCGCGCGCTGTCCAACCCGATCG
>CAZVLI010000274.1:0-5760 GCA_964627965.1 uncultured Rhodospirillales bacterium | reverse complement strand
GACCGCGCGACGGTCACGGTCAGCGTGGTCGAACCGAGCGTGGAGCCGCCCGTCGAGCCGCCAGCCGATCTGCCGGCCGGACTGGCGCCGGACGAGATCGCCGGCCTGAACGTGTGGTTCGACGCGTCGGATCTCGCGACGCTGGTCGACAGCGATGGCGACGGCCGCCTGAATGCCTGGCTCGACAAGTCCGGCGCCGGGCATACCGCGAGCGCCAGTGGCAACTTCGAGCCCGCGGCGATTGCCGGCGGCGTTGTCTTTGATGGCGTCGACGACGGGTTCAGCCTGGCCGACGCCAGCGACCTCAACACGGCCGTCTCGACCGCCGGCAAGACGTTCACTATCGCCTTCACCACCGGCACGGATGTGGCCGGTCGCCAGGTGCTGTACGAGCAGGGCGGCAGCGTGCGCGGCGCGAACCTGTTCATCGAGGACGGTGAAGTTCATCTCGGCGCCTGGAACCTCAACGAGCAGCAGTGGGGCCCGAGCTTCGTCGCCGGCGCCATCGCCGCCGAGACCACCTACGTCGCCACCCTGACCTTCGATGCGAACGCCGGGACGATCTCCGGCACGTTGAATGGCGTAGACCTGGGTAGCGTCGGCGGCGTCGGCCTGCTGTACCAGCACATCGGCGACATCGGTCTCGGCTGGCTGAACGGTTCCAGCATGTTCGCGGACGGCAGCACGTCCGGCGGCCGTTTCAGCTTCGGTGGCACGTTGCACGAGGTCGCTTTTCACGACCGGGCGCTCGACGCCGGCGAGCGCGACGGGCTGCAGAGCTACCTGTCGGACAAATGGGGCCTCGGTGTCGCCGCGCCCGTCAACCTGGCACCCGACGCCATCGACGATGCCGCCGCCACCATGGCTGGCACCGGCGTCGTCGCCGACCTGCTGGTCAACGACACCGATCCGGAGGGCGATACGCTGTCGGTCAGCGCCGTTGGGGCGGCCGGCAACGGCACGGTGGTGAACAATGGCGACGGGACCGTCACCTATACGCCCACCGTCGGGTTCGTCGGCGACGACAGCTTCAGCTACACCATCGACGATGGCAACGGCGGTAGCGACACCGCCATGGTCAGCATCAGCGTGACCGCGCCACCGACCGGCGTGGCGCCGGACGCGATTGCCGGCCTGAATGTGTGGTTCGACGGCTCAGACCTCGCGACGCTGGTGGACAGCGACGGCGACGGCCGCCTGAACAGCTGGCTCGACAAGTCGGGCGCCGGACACACCGCCAGCGCGGGCGGCAACTTCGAGCCGCAGCAGGTGGCCGATGGTGTCGCTTTCGACGGCACCGACGACGGCTTCAGCCTGGCCGATGCCGTCGATCTCAACACCGCCGTCTCGACCGCCGGCAAGACCTTCGCCATCGCCTTCACCACCGGCAGCGACGTCGCCGGTCGCCAAGTGCTCTACGAACAGGGCGGCAGCGTGCGCGGCGTGAACCTCTACGTCGAGGACGGCGAGGTGCATCTCGGCGCCTGGAACCTCAACGAACAGCAGTGGGGGCCCAGCTTCGTCGCCGGCGCCGTCGCGGCGAACACCACCTACGTCGCGACACTGACCTTCGATGGCAGTGCCGGCACGGTGTCGGGCACGCTGGATGGCGCCGACCTGGGCAGCGTCGCGGGCGCGGGCCTCCTCTACCAGCATATCGGCGACATCGGCCTGGGCTGGCTCAATGGCTCGAGCATGTTCGAGGATGGCACCACATCGGGCGGCCGCTTCAGCTTCGACGGGATCCTCCACGAGGTCGCGTTCTACGACCGCGCGCTGGACGGCGCCGAGGTCGGCGGCCTCAGCGAGTTCCTGACCGACAAGTGGGACGCCGATGTCCTGATCGGCTAGGCGCCTACGGCTTCCCGAAGGTTGCGATACGGTCGATGCCGCAGATGAAGAGCACGCGCTTCTCGTCGATCTTCGGGTCGCGCAGACCATAGGGCGGTGGGTTGCCGGTGTACTTGCTCCAGATCTTGTCGAGCTGCTTGGTAACACGCTCGCCGCCCGGCTCCCATTCGCGCTCTTCCTTCTCCACGGTGCACTTGATTTGCATCCAGTGGTACGGGTTGTCGGGGTTTACCAGCAGGCAGGTGAGCTGCGGATTCTTGCGGATCCATTCGCATTTCTTGCGATGCGAGGCCGTGTTCACCAGAATCTTGTCGCCCTCGTAGTCGAACCACATCGGCGTCAGGCTGGCCCGGCCATCGGGTCCGATGAGGCCGAGCGTCTGGGTGATCGGGCGGTCGAGCAGCTCGCGGTAGATCGGGTCGAGATCGGCGAGGCTTTGCCCCTTCTTGCGCTCGCCAACGGCGAACTGGCCTTCCTGCAAGCCGTCGGCGACATGGCGGAAGTTGGCAATCGTGAAGTCACTCATGGCGGTCTCCCTGATGCGTCGTTGCGCATCGAAAGCCTACCCGTGCTCGTGCCAGCGGCGCTATCCTTGATGGGAACTGCGAAGGAGGGAGCGAAGATGACCATCAAGATCGTCGAGCTAATGCATGCCGGTATCCGGGTGAAGCCGGGCGACAACGATATCGACGGCGCGCGCGAGATCTATTCCGACCTGCTGGGCCTTGAGGTCGACAGCAACCGGCCGGAGATCGCCGGCATTCCCGGCTTCTGGGTCAACCTGGAGCCGGGGCAGCCGCTGCGCCAGTTGCACATCTTCGGTGCCGAGGGCGCGTCGCCGGCGGCCCGCTCGCTGAAGGAAGACCCGACACGGCCGCACGTCGCCTTCACGGTGGAGGACCTAGACGCGGCCGAGGCCGAGCTGAAAGAGCGCGGGATCGAGTACTGGATCTACGAGAGCCTAGTCGGCTCCGGTTCCAAGCAGGTCTTCTTCGAGGACAAGTGCGGCAACATGATCGAGCTGCAACAGCACCCCGGCTGACGTCCGGATGGCTGGGCTGACCCACGGCTGTCCGGTTGAGCGCTTCGCGGCCTGCGCCAGCGGTACGGCGCCTATGCAAGCTCAGGGACGTGGATGGCCCGGACACGCCGGGCCATGACGGAACTTATCGATTTCCAACCAAAGTCGTCATGCCCCGGCTTGTCCGGGGTATCCACGTCCAGGCGATAGGCCGTTCGGTTGTGGATGAGCTGTTCGGTTCCGCCCGAAGCGCTCTAGCCGGCTGGGCGGCAACAGGAAGACCACCGCAAGCCTAACCGGGTAGGAGTGGGCTTGCCCCGACCATCTCACCTCTTCTGCGTCCGGAACCAGTCGAGAACCTGCTCGCCGCTCCACAGCAGCACGCCCGGTTGTTCGCGGATGTGGGCGTAGAGCTGCTCCAGGTAGCCGATGCGGTGCGGCACGCCAGACAGGTAGGGGTGCACGCTGATCGCCATCACGCGGGTGATCTGCTCGCTATCCTTGTACAGCCGGTCGAACTGGTCGACGGCGCGGTTCAGCCACTCCGACGACGGATGGTTCTGCAGCGCCATGACCGGGATGTCGTTGGTTTCCACCGTGTAGGGAATGGAGACCATCGGCCCGTGGGCGGTTTCCAGTTCGCAGGGCTGGTCGTCTAGCACCCAGTTGGCGACATACTCGATGCCCGCCGCCGCGAGGTAATCGAGCGTGTCCTCGGTCTCGGTGAGGCCGGGGCTCTCCCAGCCGCGCGGCGCCTTGCCGGTGAAGTCCTTGATCGCCGCGACGGTCTTGGCGATGGCCTCGACCTGGTCGTCGACGTGGTGCATCGGCCGCTGCTCCCAGCCGTGGCCCATGAACTCCCAGCCGGCGTCGCGCGCGGCCTCGGCGACGCGCGGATAGGTCTCGAAGACGCGGCCGTTGATGGCGCAGGTGACGCCGACGTCGAACGCCTTCATGCAGTCGAGGATGCGCCAGAAGCCGACCCGCATGCCGTACTCGTGCCAGGCCCAGTTTGGAAGGTCGGGTTGCAGCGGCTGGCCCATCGGCGGCGGCAGCACGGTGCGCGGCATCGGCCGCGTCGGGCTCCACTCCTCGACATTGACGATGGTCCACACCGCCATGCGCGCACCGTCCGGCAGCTTCAGCGGCGGACGATCGACAATGGCGGAGTAGGGAATGCGGGTATGCGGAAGCGGCATCGCTACGCCCCGAGGTAGTACTGCTTCACCAGTTCGTTGTTCTTCAGCGCGTCGGCGCTCTCGCCCTCGAAGGCGATCTCGCCGTGCACGATGATGTAGCCGCGGTCGGCGATCTTGATCGCCTGATTGAAGTTCTGCTCGGCCATCAGCACGGTCATCGAGCGCTGGTCCTTCAGCTCCTTGATCTTGGCGATCATGCGGCTGACCAGGATCGGCGCCAGGCCGACCGACGGCTCGTCGACCAGCAGGATCTCCGGCGCCGACATCATGGCGCGGGCCAGCGCCACCATCTGCTGCTCGCCGCCGCTCATCGAGCCGGCAAGCTGCGTGCGGCGCTCCTTCAGCACCGGGAAGGCCTCGAAGCAGAAGTCGAGATTGTCGTCGAGCTGCTTGCGCGCCGTGTCCCGGTAGGCACCGAGTTGCAGGTTCTCGGTGACCGTGAGCTTCGGGAACAGACGCCGCCCCTCCGGCACCAGGGCGATGCCCAGGTTGACGATCTCCTCTGGCGTGCGGCCGGCGAGGTCGATCTTCTGCCCGTCTCGCTCAAGATAGACCTGGCCGGCGGACGGGTTGAGCATGCCCATGAGGCACTTGATCAGCGTGCTCTTGCCGTTGCCGTTGGTGCCGAGCAGCACCACGGTCTCGCCTGGCTCGACGCGGACCGAGACGTCGTGCAGCACCTTCACCGAGCCGTAGCCGGCGTCGACGTGGTCGATGACGATCCTACTCGCCAAGGTAGGCCCTCTCCACGTTGGGGTCGCGGACGATCTCGTCCGGCGGCCCTTCGGCGATCTTGGCACCGGCGTCGAGGCAGATCACGCGTTCCGAGAAGCGCATCACCGCCCGCATGATGTGCTCGATCATGATGATCGCCACGCCGCGCTGGGCGAACCGGAACAGGATCTCGAGGATCTCGTCGACCTCGTTGCCGGACAGGCCGGCCATCGCCTCATCGGAGATCAGCAGCGCCGGGTTGGCGGCCATGGCCCGAGCCAGTTCCAGCTTGCGCAGGTCGATCTGCGTCAGCGACGAGGCATCGGCGTCCGCGTGTTGCTCCAGGCCCATGGTGGCGAGCAACTCGCGCCCCTCGTCGGCGAGCGCCCGGCCGCCCTCGCGCCGGCCGGCGTACTCCAGCGGGATGCAGATATTCTCCAGCACCGTCATCGACGGGAACGGCTTGGGAATCTGAAAGCTGCGGGCGATGCCGAGGCGCGTGCGCTGGTGCGCCTTCATCCGCGTGACATCGGTGCCGTTGAAGGTGATCTTGCCGGCGTCGCACAGCAGGGCGCCGGCGATGCAGTTAATCAGCGTCGTCTTGCCGGAACCGTTCGGCCCGATCAGGCCGAGCCGCTCTCCCGGGCTCAACGACAGGTCGACTCCGCCCAGCGCGGTGAAACCGCCGAAATTCTTGGTCACGCCGGAGGCGTCGAGGATCGGGCCGGCCATCACGCCTTCCTCTTGCCGAAGAAGCGACGAACCAGACCGACGATACCCTGCGGCGCCAGGATCACGAAGCCGACCAGCATCACGCCGACCAGCAGCAGGTTCACCTCCTGGCCGAAGGCCTGGAACAGCTGGGTGACCTTGGCCCATTCCTGGATGGTGCCGAGCAGCAGGGCACCGACCACCGGGCCCAGCCACGTGGCGGTGCCGCCGATCATCGGCATGGCGATGGCGTTGACCGCGAAG
>CAZVLI010000273.1:0-5761 GCA_964627965.1 uncultured Rhodospirillales bacterium | reverse complement strand
GGCAACGGCCGACCTCGCTGTTCAGCAGCGCGACGTCCTCCGCCAGGTCGCTGTCCTCCGGCAGGTCGCGCTGTAGCTCCTTTGCGACCAGGGCGATGGTGCCGAGCGGCGTGCCGAGCTCGTGCGCCGTCGCCGCCGCCAGACCGCCGACCGACGACAGTTCCTGTTCGCGTGCCAGGGCGAGCTGCGTCTCGGTCAGCGCGTCGGCCATCGTCCGCGCCTCCTCGGCCACGCGCCAAGCGTAGAACATCAGGAAGCCCATGCCGAGCGTGAGCGCGACCCAGGTGCCGAGCCGATAGACCGGCGGTAGTTCGAAGGCGCCGCCGGGCCACGGCAAGGGCAGGTAGAAGTGCGTCAGCAGGCTGGTGCAGATGAAGGCCAGCAGGCCCAGCGCGATGGTGCTGCCCGATGTCAGTACCGTCGCCGAAATCGTCACTGGCACCAGGAACAGCAGGGCGAACGGGTTCTGCAGGCCGCCGGTGAGATAAAGAAGCAACGCGAGCTGCAGGATGTCGTAGGCCAGGTAAAGAGCGGCCGCGCGCTCGCTATGCCAGCCCGACAGCCGCAGCCGCAGGCCGATCCACACATTCAGCGCCGCCGACGCGCCGACCACCGCCATGGCCCAGGCCATCGGTACGTGTGCGTCCAGGCCCTCCGAGACCAGTAGCAGCGTGCCGATCTGGCCGGCGACGGCGATCCAGCGCACGACGACCAGCGTGCGGACGCGAATCCGCCCGGTGCTGCCCGGCGGTCGCGCGATCTGGTCCAGCAGCGTCGTCAACGCCATGCGTGCGGCTCCACAAGCGGTTCCTCTGGGGCCGGTATCGCCACCCTCTGGTCTTCGCGGCGCCGGCCTGCCATATAGCCATCATGAAGGATAGCGCGATTGACGTCGCCGGCCTTGAAAAGCGGTTCGGCGAGGTGGTGGCTGTTGCCGATCTGAGCTTCCAGGCGCCGCGTGGTCAGGTGACCGCGTTGCTCGGCGGCAATGGCGCCGGCAAGACCACCACCATCGGCATGCTGCTCGGCCTCGTGCTGCCAAGTGGCGGCAGCATTCGCGTGCTGGGCGAGGACATGCTGCGCCACCGTCACCGCGTGCTGCCGCGCTTGAACTTCTCATCGCCCTATGTCGACCTGCCGCACCGGCTGACCGTGCGTCAGAACCTGCGCGTCTATGCCGAGCTGTACGGTCTGGCCCGGCCCGGCGAGGCGATCGAGCGTCTGGCGAACGAGCTGCAGCTCGACGACTTTCTCGACCGCCGCACCGGCAGCCTGTCGGCCGGACAGAAAACCCGTGTCGCGCTGGCCAAGGCCCTGATCAACGAGCCCGACGTGCTGTTCCTCGACGAGCCGACGGCCTCGCTCGACCCCGACACGGCCGACTGGGTGCGTGGCTACCTGCACGCCTACCAGACGCGGACCGACGCCGCGATCCTGCTGGCCTCGCACAACATGGGCGAGGTGGAGCGGCTGGCGCACGACGTGCTGATGCTGCGCAGTGGCCGCCTTGTCGACCGTGGCGCGCCGGCCGAGCTGCTGGCGAAGTATGGCCGGCAGAACATGGAGGAAGTCTTCCTCGACATCGCCCGCGGCACCGGCCGCGCGGCGGCGGAGTAGGGCGATGGGTTCGATACCCCGCATCGCCGCGATGGTGCGGCGCTACTGGTACCTGCTGCGCAGCTCGTGGCCGCGCCTGGCCGAGCTCTGCTACTGGCCGGCGGTGCAGATCCTGCTGTGGGGCTTCATCACCCAGTTCCTGTACACCAACTCCAGCTATGTCGCGCAGGCCTTCGGCATCCTCCTGGCCGGCGTGATGCTATGGGACGTGCTGTGGCGCGGCCAGCTTGGCCTGTCGATGTCGTTCCTGGAGGAGATGTGGTCGCGCAACCTCGGCCACCTGTTCGTCAGTCCGTTGCGCCCGACCGAGTTCCTGATCGCGCTCACGGTGATCAGCCTGATCCGCACGCTGATCGGCCTCACTCCGGCGACCGCCATCGCCATCGTCGTCTTCGACATGTCGATATTCGAGCTCGGCCTACCGCTGATCGCCTTCTTCGCCAACCTGATCGTCATGGGCTGGGCCATCGGCATCGCGCTGAACGGACTGGTGTTGCGGCTCGGCCTGGGCGCGGAGTCGCTGGTCTGGGTGGTGATCTTCGGCCTGGCGCCGTTCTCCGCCGTCTACTACCCGGTCAGCGCCCTGCCGGACTGGATCGAGCCGATCGCCTGGGCGCTGCCGTCGGCCAACGTGTTCGAGGGCATGCGCGCGATCCTGCTCGACGGCGTGTTCCGGACCGACCTGATGTGGCGCGCGGTGGCGATCAACGTCGTCCTGATGACGGCCGGCTGGGCCACGTTCATGCTCTGCTTCGACGCCGCCCGCCGCCGCGCCATGCTGTTGCAGGTCGGGGAGTAGCGACCGTGTCGGTCGAGATCATCGGCTGGGTCGCGCCGCGGGTGTCGTCGGAGATGATCGCGCCCGACGGGCCGCCGTTCGCCCCGGACGTGATCGCCCAGACCGCGCGCATCCACGAGGCGGCGGGCTTCGACCGGGTCCTGATCGGCTATTTCTCCGACGCGCCGGACGGCTTCATGGTCGGCGCGCACGCCGCCGCCGCGACCGAACGGTTGCAGTTCCTTCTGGCGCACCGGCCCGGCTTCGTCGCGCCGCCGGTGGCCGCACGCAAGCTGGCGACGCTGGACCAGCTCAGCGGCGGCCGGCTGGCGGTGCACATCATTTCCGGCGGTAGCGACGCCGATCAGGCCAAGGACGGCGACTTCGTCGATCACGCCGGCCGCTACCGCCGCTCGGCCGAGTATGTCGGCCTGCTGCGCCGGACCTGGACCGAGCCGGTGCCGTTCGACCATGACGGCGAGTTCTACAGGACGCGGGGCACCTGGTCAGACATCCGTTGCCACCAGCAGCCGCACATCCCGATCTATGGCGGCGGTGGCTCCGACGCGGCGATCGAGTCGCTGGCGCCGCACCTCGACTGTTTCATGCTGTGGGGCGAGCCGCTGGCCGAGACGGCGGCGTTCATGGACCGCGTGCGCGCGGCGGCGGCCAAGCACGGCCGCTCGCCGGCCTTTAGCTTGTCGACCCGTCCGATCCTGGCCGACACCGAGGAGAAGGCGTGGGCGCGGGCGCACGACATCCTCGACCGTGTGCTCGCCATGCGCGGCGGCAAGCCGGCGCCGTCGCCGGAGAATATCGGCTCGCAACGGCTATTGCAGGCCGCCGCCGCGCGCGAGGTGCACGACACCTGCCTGTGGACCAAGCTGGCGGTGGCGACCGGCGCGCGCGGCAACTCCACCGCCCTGGTCGGCACGCCGGAGACGGTCGCCAAGGCGATGGTCGAGTACTACAAGCTCGGCGCCACCAGCCTGCTGATCCGCGGCTACGACCCGTTGCCCGACGCCATCGAGTACGGCGAGGAACTGATCCCACGCGTTCGCGAGCTGGTCGCTGCGCTCAACTGAAGAAGAAGTCGTCGGCGGAAAGCTGCGCGACCGTGATGCCGGTCAAGGTGATGATGGTCGTGGGTACCGGCTCGAACGCAACCTGAGCGCCGAACACGGTCTGCGCGATGATGAGATCGGCGAAGCCCGATACGCCGACCAGGCTGATCACGTCGGTGCCGTCGGCGAAGTCGGTGATGGTGTCGCTGCCCTGACCGGCGGCGAAGACGAAAGCGTCGATGCCGTTGCCGCCCGTTAGGCTGTCGTCGGCGGCGCCGCCGATCAGCGTGTCGTTGCCGTCCGCGCCGATCAGCGTATCGAAACCCTGCATGCCGACGATGAGGTCGTTGCCGGTGCCACCGTGCAGGCTGTCGTCGCCGCCCTGGCCGCGCAGGGTGTCATCGCCGTCACGGCCGAACACCGTATCGGCGCCGGAGTTGCCGGCGGCGATATCGTTGCCGTCGCCGCCGTCGACGGTATCGTCGTCGCCGCCACCGAACAGGTTGTCGCTGCCGGCATCGCCCATCACGGCGTCGTCGCCGACATGGCCCTTGACCATGTCATCGTCGTCGCCGCCGCTCAGGCTGTCGTCGCCCAGGTTGCCGAACAGGCTGTCGTTGCCCGCGTCGCCGTTCAGCAGGTCGCCGCCGTCCTGGCCGTAGCCGGTGTCGTCGCCGTCGCCGCCACCGACCGAGTCGTCATCGCCGCCGGCCTGCAGCATGTCGTTGCCGGTATCGCCCATGAGCGTGTCATTGCCGTCCTCACCGAGGAGGGTATCGTCTCCGTCACCACCCACGAGGGTATCGGCGCCTTCCCCGCCTTCGAGTGAATCGTCACCGTCGCCACCATCGACCGAGTCGTCGCCGTTACCGCCCAGCAGTGTGTCGTCGCCGGCGCCACCATCGACCAAGTCGTCGCCGCTGCCGGCCAGCAGCGTGTCGTCGCCACCGCCGCCGTCGAGCGTGTCGTCGTTGACGAAGCCTTCCAGCGTCTCGGCGGCATCGGTGCCGGCCAGACGGACCGCCGCGGTCGAGAAGCCGTACACGATGTAGGCGGCGCCAGCGTTCTCGCCGGCGGCATCGTCCCGTGACGCGCCGACGAGGACGTCGTCGAACCCGTCGCCATTGACGTCGCCGATGGCAGTCAATGCGCCACCGACGACGTCGCCCGGGAACCCGGGATCGGTCTCGCCGGCCACACCGACGATTTTGACGGCCTCCTTATCCGCCAACGCGTTGATGTTGGGGCTGCTCTGGAAGTTGCCGTCTCGGCCAAAGACGACGTAGGCGACATTGTTCGACGGCAGTCCGACCAGGAAGTCGTCGATACCATCGCCGTTGAAGTCGCCCGCGGCCGCAATGGTCGCGTTGTAGGTGTCGACCAGCCGGAATCCGATTTCGGAGAAGTTCTGGACGCCGCGCTGACCGCTGAGTTCGCTGCTGCCATAGACGACGTAGGTTGCGCCGTGCGGCTCGGGCCCGATGACCGCGCTGCCCCAGACCGCCGCGACGTCGTCGAGACCGTCGTTGTTGATATCGCCCAGGAACGCGACCGACAGCCCGAAGTCTGTATCCTGCGGCGGCTGCACCAGCAGGCCGGCGTCGCCAAGGGTTCGGATCGACGTGTCTGCGACGATGCGATCGGTGCTACCGAACACGGTGATCGACGTGAAGCCGCCTGGAAAACCGAAGGTCGGGTTGCCGACGGTAAAGTCGTCGATGCCGTCGCCATTGAAGTCGCCGCCGCCGTCGATGCTGTAGCCGGCGATCTGCAGGCTGCCGAGCGTCGTGAGATCAACGTCGGCGGCGAGGCCCGGGTCGCCGTGTACGATATACGTCGCGAACCGGCCGCCGACGGCGAAGTCGGCGACGCCGTCACTGTCGATATCGCCGATACCGGCCACCGTGGCGCCGGCGGCGGTTTGGATACTGCCCTGAAGGACGAGACCGTCGGTGCCAAGCGTATCGACGGCGAGCGTGGTCGGCAGGCCGTTGTCGCCGAAGATCAGGTAGGATTGCTCGGTGGCCGAGTAGGCGGGGGTGAACCCGGGAAACCTGCCGTAGTTGCCGACGAGGACGTCGCCGACGTTGTCGCCATTGACGTCGCCCGGCATGGCCACCGAGCTGCCGGTCTGATACCTGGCGCCGTAGCTGTAGGGCAGTCCGCTCAGCGTCAGGCCGTCGCCGCCGAGGTTGCCGAGGTCGATGTCGTTGGCGAAGCCGTCGGCCGACCCGAACACGACATACGCGGCGCCGGCCTGGTCACCGACGTCGGGGGCGCCGATGACGATGTCGAGGAAGCC
>CAZVLI010000272.1:0-5771 GCA_964627965.1 uncultured Rhodospirillales bacterium | reverse complement strand
CGGCCGTCGCCCAACTCGTCCAGGTCGCGAACGCGCTCGCCGACGCGAATGGTCTCGGCATACAGAACCCGCTCGCCCTCCAGCCGGACGCGAACCAGCGACTGCGCGCGCAACGTCCCGATCAGGAGGTCGCCGCGCCACGACGGATGGAAGTCGCGCACCTCGATCAGGTTCGACGGCGCGATCGATGGCACCCACGCCAGCACCGGCAGTTCGTAATCCTCGTGACGGCCGGGCGCGCCGGTCAGCTTCACCTGCGGTAGCGGCTCCAGCCCGAGGCTGACCAGCGGCCACCCATAATCGGCGTCGGTGCGGATCAGGTTGAGCTCGTCGCCGCCCTGCGGTCCGTTCTCGACGGTCCACACGCGGCCCTGGCTGTCACGCACGATGCCGAGAGGGTTGCGCAGCCCGATGCCAAGGCGCGTCGCAGCGCCGCCCTTGCCGTCGATGACCACGACCCGGCCGTAGTCGTCATCCTCGCGGTCGAAGTCAGGTACGTGGACCTGGCCGGTCGACAAGCCGACCATGCCTTCGCCCATGTCGGTCAACCGCCCGCCGGTCATGTGCCCGTCCAGGCCGTATTGCGGTGTCAGCGGCAGGCACGGTGTCGACTCGTAGACCTTCGACCAGTCCGAGGCCGCGAGGCTGAGATCGTTCAGCGTCTCAAGCCCGGCCGGCAATGTCGCAACGGCAACCACGGCCGCGTAGCAGTCGCGCGCCGGGTCCCAGTTGACGTAGGACAACGCCAGCCGTTCCGCCTCGCCGTCGCGGAAGAACAAAAGGTCGTTGTACCGCAGCCACTGGTAGCGATTGCGGTAGCCGGCATAGATCGTCTCGGCCTTGGTGACGTAGTCGTCGTAGCCGTTGTCCGGCAGCGCGACGTCGATCATCCGCATCCGGCCGTCGCGCGCCACCATCACCTGGCCGCGTCGGGTGGTCACCAGCACTTCGGTGCCACGCGCCGCCACACCGCCGCCGGGACCGGAGATCGCGTCCGCCGGCGCGGCGATCGGCTCGATGTCCAGGTCGACCAGGCCGCTCGCGATGGTTCGGGGTTGCGCCAGCTTGTTGACCGTCTTGGTCCCGCGCACGTCGCGCACCAGTTCCACGACGGCGCGGTAGGGGAAGACGCGATACTTGCCGAAGGCGACGCCGTAGGCGAAGCCGCCAGCGGCGATGACGGCCGCCACGGCCATCAGGAGTAAAACGCGCTTCAAGGAACGTTCTCCGGCGTCGACTGCGACTTGGATTCGATTGGATCGCCCGGGGAGTGTGCGGGCAGACCATGAACAGCAAGTTAGGCAGCCGCGGAATCGCGCGCAAGCAAGGGCGCTGCAAGGCTTCCGAGTGCCTGACGGCGCGCTAGGGCGACGCCGCAGGCGTCAGGATCATGAGCTCGGCGGCGTCGGTCCATACGAGGAGCCGGCCATCGGCGAGTTGCTCGACGTCGCGCACCCGCGTCGCCATCCGGATGGTCTCGACATAGACCACGCGCTCGCCCTCCAGCCGCAGTCGATAAAGCGCTTCGGCGGCCAGCGCGCCAACCAGCAGGTCACCGTCCCAGGCAGCGTGGAATCCTTGCAGCCGCATCAACGACGACGGGGCGATCGACGGCAACCAGGCAAAGACCGGCGCCAGAAAACCATCGTGCCGTCCGGTACGCGGCACCGACGCGATCGGCTCTCGACCGTACTCGACGCCATAGGCCGCCAGCGGCCAGCCGAAGTTGACCCCTTCGCGGACCAGGTTGAGCTCGTCGCCGCCATGTGGCCCGTGCACGACCGTCCAGAGCCGGCTGGCACTGTCCAGCAACAGTCCCTGCGGATTGCGCAGCCCCTTGGCGATGGTGCGCGCCGGTCCGCCGTCGAGCCCGATCTCCAGGATCCGCCCGTAGTCGACGTCGTCGCGCTGAGCGTAAGCGCGATCCGTCGCCTCGCCGGAGCTGAGCGCGAAACGGCCATCGCCGAGATAGGCAAGCCGACCGCCCATCGTCGCGCCCTTCAGCCCCGGGCGGGATGGCTGCAGCGTCTGACAGGGCTGTGAGACGAAGATCTCGCGCCAGTCCGACGCCGCCAGGGACAGGTCGCCGACCTCGCTCGTGCCAACGGGCAGATCGGCGACGGCGACCACGTTGGCGTAGCAGTCCCGGTCGTCGAACCACTTGATGAAGACGACGGCCAGGCCCGCATGGCGGCCGTCATCGAAGAACAGCAGGTCCGTGAATCGCTGCCAACGCGGCTCGTTCGGCAATTCCCAGTACTTGCCGTCGGCTTTGGCCCGGTATTCGGCGTGACCGTCGTCGGGCACCTGGACCCGGCTTGGCGACAGTTGCTCGCCGCGCAGCGTCAGAACCACGCCGCGATGGTCGACCACCAGTACCTCCTTGCCCACGACGGTGATCGCGCCGCCGAGGCCGGCACTCGCCGGCGCCGGTGCCGGCAACGTGGTCACACGCAGGTCGAGCAGCACCGTCTCGACCACATAGCTGTCCGGCCCGGCCGATAGGGCCGAGGTGCTCATGGCGAAGGCGGTCGTGACGACGACGACCAGCCACCGCAGGGTTCGAGGCATCGCAAGCATCCCGGCGAGCATTGCAAGACCGTACGCGCGGCCGCGAGGTGCCGACAACCGGCCGCCCCTTGCCGCCCGGCCGGCGGTCGGCTATCGAGGCTGTGCGATGGCAACTCAATCCGACGGTTTCCAACCCGACGCCGCCTGCCCGCTCGACGGCGTGCGCGTACTCGACCTGAGCCGCGTCGTGGCCGGCAATGCGCTGACCGTGGCGCTGGCCGACTATGGCGCGGAGGTGATCAAGGTTGAGCCGCCCGGCAAGGGCGACGATCTGCGCGCCTGGCGGGTGAAGGGCAATGCCACCTACTGGAAGGCGTATGCCCGCAACAAGAAAAGCCTGACGCTGAACCTGCGCAACGCCGAGGCGCGCGAGATCCTGCTCCGCCTGGTCGAGACCGCCCAGGTGCTGGTCGAAAACTACCGGCCGGGGACGCTGGAGAAGATGGGCCTCGGGCCCGACGTGCTGTGGGCCCGCAACCCCGGTCTCGTGGTCGTGCGCGTGTCGGGCTGGGGCCAGACAGGCCCGTACCGCGACAAGCCCGGCTTCGGCTCGCTGGTCGAGGCGTTCTCCGGCTATGCCGCGCTGAACGGCTTCGCCGACCGGCCGCCGGTACTGCCGCCGCTCGCGCTTGCCGACATGGTCGCCGGCACGGCCGGCGCGGTCGCCACGCTGGTGGCGCTGCGCGAGGTCGAGGTGAAGGGCGGCAAGGGCCAGATCATCGACCTGCCGCTGCTCGATCCGCTGCTGTCGATCCTCGGGCCGCTGGCCGCCAACTACAAGCTCTCCGGGCAGGTCGATGCCCGTATCGGCAGCCGCGCGCACGCCACCGCGCCGCGCAACGTCTACGGCACCGCCGACGGCAAGTGGGTCGCGCTCTCGGCATCCACGCAGGGCACCTACGAACGGCTGATGACCACCATCGGCGCGGCCGGTGTGATGCACGAGGCGCGCTTCGCCACCAACGCCGACCGCATCGCCAACTGCGACGAGCTCGACGCGATCATCGGCGGCTGGATCGGCGCGCGGTCGCTGGCCGAGAACCTGGCGGTGTTCGAGGCCGAGGGCATCACCGTCGGCCCGGTGAACGATATCTCCGACCTGGTCGACCATCCGCTGATCACCGGACGCGGCGTCTTCGTCGACGTACCCGATAGCGACGCAGACGACGGCAGCCTGCCGATCCACAACCTGCCGGTGCGGCTGACCGGCACACCGGGCGCGATCCGCCGCCCGGCGCCAGGTCTGGGCGAGCACAACGGCGAACTGCTTGGCGAACTCGGCATGGACGCCGCCGAAATCGCCCGCCTGAGCGAGGACGGCGCGCTCTGAACGAGGCCGACCGATGACGGCGAATCGAGAGGCGCCGCCCGGTCATTGGCTAGCGGTCGGGGCGCTGGCGCTGTTCATTGCCATCGCCAACGGCCTGACCTTTGGCGACAGCCGCAGCAACCAGTCGGTCTACCTGATCGAAGGGCTGCGCCGCGTTCACCCCGACCTCTGGGCCAACGACTGGTGGGCGACGCAGACGACGCAGTACCACGTCGTCTTCAACTGGCTGGTCGAACTGCTGGCGCGACTCGGCGAACTTGCGTGGGGCTTGGCCGCGCTCAACGTGGCCTGTGTGGCGCTGCTGGTGGTGCTGGCGTGGCTGCTGCTGCGCGACCTGCGCCCGCCAGCGGCACTGGCGACGTTCGGTCTGCTTGCGGTTGTCTTCTTCGTCGGCGACGAGAGCGAGAGCGCCGGCTGGACCTACCTCTACACCCGCGCTCTGCAACCCTCGACGATCGGCGCCGTCGCCTTGATCGGCGGCGCGCTCGCCTTCCTGCGGCAGCGTTTCATGCTCTCCGGCCTGTGCGTTGCCGTCGCCGGTGCCATGCACGCCAACTACCTGATCGCCGGCGGCTTGCTGTTCGGCCTGGCGCACCTGGTGCTCGGCTGGCGCGATCTGGTGCCACGCATGTTCCGCCAGCAGTTGCTGCCGGTCATGGTCCTGGCGATCCACGCCCCGCTGATCCTGGAGGTGGCGGGCATCGACCTGTCGGCCGCCGTCCGCGCCGAAGCCAGCGCGCTGCTGGTCAAGCTCCAGCACTATCACTACCTGCCGGCCACCTTCGGCGACGAACTGCTGGCGCCGGCCGGGTGGCTGCTGATCGCCGCGGCGGTTGCCGTACCGGTCAGCCGCGCCACGCCCTACGCGGCGACCCTGCCGCCACTGTTGCTGGCCCTGGCGGTTCTGTTGTTGGCCAACATGGTGTTCGCCTCGTTCCTCTACGTGGACGCGATCGCGCGCATGGTGCTGACCCGACTGGCGCCGACCCTGGCGTTGCTGTGCCAGATCGCTGCCGCGGCGGCTGTCGCCCATCGCTTGACCGGCAGCCTGCCGCCGCTGTCGCGCTGGCGTCTGGCTCTGATCGGCGCCGGCCTGCTGTGTCTCGTCGGTCACGTTCAACTCGACGACCGCGAGCTAATGGGATCGCCGATCGGTCTCGCCGTCGCCACCGCGCTCGTCGTGTACCTGGCCTTGCCGCCGGGCGGCTGGATCAGGCGCAATGTCGAGGCCGTCTGGTTGCTTCGGCCATTACGAATCGCCGCGCCGCTGGCCGCAGTGGTGGCCATGACGATGTGGCTGAACCTGGAACACCCGCGCTACGGCCTGGTGGTCGAGGATTGGATGAAGCGGCGTGCCGAGGGTCAGACGCTGGCCTGGATCCGTGACAACACGGGCCCGGCAGCCGTGTTCCTGACGCCGCCAGAGATCGACCGCTTCCGATTGTTCGCCGAACGCGCGATCGTTGCCGACTGGAAGGCGGTGCCGCATCGACCGGACGAGTTCCTACTTTGGTATGGCCGTATCCGCGACATCGCAAACGACCCCGCGGCACTATCGGATCTGGCCTTCCGGGAAGGCTACCGCACGCATGACGCCGACGGTCTGACGCGGGTGGCGCGAACGTACGGCGCCGACCATGTGATGACCCGCGTGGACCGGCAGGCCGTGCCGGCCGGCGGCCGCGAACTCTTCACCAACGGCATCTACGCGGTCTACCGGCTCGACGACGACTGATCCGGAGCGGCAAGCGCCGACGCCAGCACCCCGCACACCGTCTCGCACGCCTGCTCCATCGGCACGGTGTCGCGCCGCGTACGTGCCAGCATGATCGCGCCCTCGAACGTCGCGATGGAGAAGCCCGCGAGCGTC
>CAZVLI010000271.1:0-5775 GCA_964627965.1 uncultured Rhodospirillales bacterium | reverse complement strand
GTGGCTAGGACAAGCCCACCGAGGAGCGCCAGGGCCAGCCAGGCTAGCCGCCTCAGCCAACGCATCGGTCGCCGTCGGTGCTTGGCTGCCGTCGGACGCTAGGTCCCGTAGAGGGCGCAGCCGGCGATCCTGCGGTCGATCTCCTCGACCATCGCCCGGTAGGCCTTGTCCTCGACGGAGCGGTAGGTGGAGCGGAACTCGGCATCCGTCATCTTCTCCGGCAGATCGGTCATGCGCGGCGCGAACACGCCCTCGCCGCCGCCCCGCGCCAGCAGCGCCTGCGCCTTCTTCGCCGTCGCCGGATCGGTCAGCACTTCGGCGAAGCGCACGCCGGCGCGGTCGGCGGCCAGGTCGACGAAGCTGAAGCCGCTACCGCCGCGGTTGCTGTCGAGCAGTTCCTTGAACTCGCCGATGGTGTAGGTGATCCCGTTGTTGGCCAACACCTGCAAGGCCGCCGACACCAGGAAATGCTGCATCAGGTCGTTGCGGCCGCTCAGCAGCGCCTGACCGGTCGCCGCGGCAATGTTCGCGAGCTCGCCCTTGCGCACCTTGCCGATCAGTCGCTCGAAGAACTCCGTCTTGGTGAAGTAGAGCGCCATGGCCATCAGCATGGCCTCGTTCTCCGCCGCCGCGTCGGCGTTCTGCGATCGCTGGCTCGCCAACGCCGCCATCGGCCCGAGGTAGCGGGCCAACGAGATGTTCGACGCACGCCCCTCGGCCTTGTGCAGCGCCGCGATACGCTCGAAGTAGACCGCGACCGTGGCCGGATCACTCGCGGCCAATGCCACGCCGCGCAGCCGGTCCAGTGCGGCGCGCAGGTCGTCGTTCATGTCCTTGACCGGCGCGAAGGTGACGCGCATCCGTTGCCCTTCGAATTCGACCCGCCGGACGGCATCGATGGCGCGGCTGACGATCTCGTCGCCGACGACGGCATCGCCGATCAGCCGCACGCCTTGCAGCACGCGATAGCCGTAGCGTGTGGTGAAGCCACCAAAGCGCGCATCGCGCAGGTCCAAGCCGTCGTCGGATGGCGCCAGCGTGACGTCGAGGTTCAGGTAGCGCCCCAGCGGGTTGTCCGGAACCGGCAACGGTACGGTCACGGCGCCGCGCATGCCGGCCTGGTCCACGCCAACCTGCGCCCGGGCGCGGGGGACCGCGCGTGTGACAATGGCGAGCATCGAACGGACATCGCCGGCCGACGCCGTCAACGTGACCTCGTCGGCTGGCGAGAACGCCGCCCCCAGTGTCCGCTTGACCAAAGAGCGAGCGCGAGCCGCGTCAGCCGCGGTCGGCGGCGCCCCAGCGGTGACCAGCGGTTTCTGTTCCAGCGCTTGGAACAGGACCAGGCCCGCGACGATGACGAGCATGAGCGCGAAAAGAAACACGAAGGAGACCAGGAACTTGATCGCGCGCATCGCAGGGATCTCCTCAGGCGGTCGAGATGCCGCGCCGCAGCCGGTCGGCCATCGCTTCGGCCATCGTAATGACGGTGAGATGCGTATTGGCGCGCACCGTCGTCGGGAAGATCGAGGCGTCGATCACGTAAAGGCCGTCGAAGCCAAGCACGCGGCAGTCCGGATCGACCACCGAGGTCGGCAACTCGGCCGGCCCCATGCGGCAGGTGCTGGAGGCGTGCTGCGCGTCGGAGACGTTGGCCATCAGCCAGGCATCGAGGCTGGCGTCGTCGGGGTCGTGGTCCAGCGCCCAGCCGCTTTCCAGCAACGTCGCGTCCTCGCAGATGTTGCGCAGCGCCGGATGGCGTCCGATTTGCAGCAGGCGGCGCGCGCCGTCACGCAGGCGCACCAGGTCACGCTCGTCCGACAGCATGTTCTCGTCGATCAGCGGATCGAGGCGCGGGTCGCGTCCCGCCAGCTTCACCGTGCCTTCGGAGAAGCTATCGTAGACCGATACCGCCAGCCCACCCCACCAGCGCATTTCCGGGTCGGCGGAGCGCACGTTGCCGGCGATCATGATCATGTCGTTCTCGCTGCCCATGCCCGAGGCGTAGCGGATGCAGCAGGTGGTATGGCGGTCGGTGTAGTGCTCGACCTGCCACTCCGGCTTCAGGCGGAACTGAATCGCGACGGCCGGATGGTCCTGCAGATTCTTGCCCACCGGGAGATCGGCGCGCACCTCGATGCCGTGTTCCTTCAGCCAGTCGGCCGGCCCAATGCCGGAGCGCTGCAGGATCGGCGGCGTATGGATGGCGCCGGCGGCGACAATGATGCGCCGTCCCGCGATTACCTCGCCATCGATCTCCACGCCGGTTGCGCGGCGCCCGTCGAACATCAGCTTGTCGACGATGGCGTCGCCGCGTACTTCCAGGTTGTCGCGGTCCCGCGCACCGTCGAGATAGGCGTTGGTGAGCGCGACGCGCTGGTCGCCCTCCCGGTTGATCGCGTAGGGCGACACGCCGGTGGTGCCCGGCGCGTTGTGGTCTTCGGCCCAGCCGTAGCCCAGGTCGAGCGCCGCCTCGCGCACCGCCTTGTCCACGTTGCGCCACTCCGAGACCGGCTTGCGCCAGATGCGGATCGGGCCATCGCTGCCGTGCTCCGGCCGGTCGCCGAAGTCGACATCGGTTTCCAGCATGTTCTCGTAGACCTGGATCGAGGCGTGATCCCAGCCGGCGCAGCCCTGCTCGGCCCAGCGGTCGTAGTCGTCCGGCACGCAGCGGATCGCGATCATGCCGTTGATCAGCGACGAGCCGCCGACGCCGCGCCCGCGCCACAGGATCTTCGGCTCCTGCGCCGCCGACCGCTTCGCCAGCAGTGTCGGCCAGCGCCATTCGTCGTCGTTGATCACCGGCAGTGGATTGGGGAAGTTCATGTGCGCCGGCGCGTCGGCCCAGGTCAGGTCCCGGCCCGCCTCCAGCAGCAGGACGCGATGGTCGCGATCCTCCGACAGCCTTGCCGCCAGGACGCACCCCGCCGAACCTGCGCCCACGATGATGGTGTCGTACATCTTGCCCTACCCCCATGCCCACGGCTGACGATAGACTAGCGCAAAAGCCCGGAGGTGACCGCCATGACCGACGACGCCCTGCTACTGACCGAGCAGGACGACAACGGTGTCCGCACGCTGACGATGAACCGGCCGACGGCGTACAACGCCCTGAGCCGGCCATTGATGGCGGCGATGACAGATGCGCTTGCCGAGGCCGCCGACGATGCGTCGGTCCGGGTGCTGGTCATCGCCGGATCGGGCAACGGCTTCTGCGCCGGCCACGACCTGCGCGAGGTGCGCGGCCTGAACAGCGACAATGAACGGCGCGGCCTGCTCGCGCAGTGCTCGACGATGATGCAGGCCGTCGTTTCCCACCCGAAACCGGTCATCGCCCAGGTACATGGCATCGCCACTGCAGCCGGTTGCCAGCTCGTCGCCACTTGCGACCTGGCGATCGCCGCCGACAGCGCCCGCTTCGCCACCCCGGGTGTGAACATCGGGCTGTTCTGCCACACGCCGCTGGTCGCGGTCGGCCGCAACGTCAGCCGCAAACACGCGATGGAGATGGCACTGACCGGCGAGATGATGGACGCGGACACGGCGTACCGTTTCGGCCTGATCAACCGGGCCGTCGCTGCGGAGAATCTGCACGACGAGGTCATGGCGCTGGCACACCAGATCGCCTCGAAGTCCTCCTACACGCTTCGCATCGGCAAGCAGGCCCTCTACCGCCAGCTCGAGATGGACCTGTCGGAAGCCTACGACTTCGCCTCCACGGTGATGCTGGAGAACCTGCTGGCGCATGACGCCGATGAAGGTATCGGTGCCTTTATCGAGAAGCGCGACCCGACCTGGCAGGACCGCTGAACATGACCGACGACTTCGAGGCGCGACACGCCAACTACGACAACACGCTGATCCGCCGCGTCCTGCGTGAGTGCAAGACCATCGCCATGGTCGGCGCCAGCGCGAACTGGAACCGCCCTTCCTACTTCGCGATGAAGTACCTGCAGGAGAAGGGCTTCCGGGTGATCCCGGTGAACCCGCGCGAGGCCGGCAAGGAGATCCTCGGCGAGACGGTGCACGCCGAGTTGAAGGACGTGCCGGACAAGGTCGACATGGTCGATTGCTTTCGGTCCGCCGACGCCATCCCCGGCATCACCGACGACGCCATCGAGATCGGCGCCAAGGTGCTGTGGATGCAACTCGGCATCCGCCACGAAGAGGCGGCGCGCAAGGCCGAGGCCGCAGGACTGACGGTGATCATGAACCGCTGCCCGAAAATCGAATATGGCCGCCTGTCCGGTGAGATCGGCTGGATGGGCGTGCGCTCCAAGGTAATCAGCTCCAAGCGACGGACGGTATGACATGAGCGACCAGGAAGAACGCAGCTACGGATTCGACACGCTCTCGGTGCACGCCGGCGCGGCACCGGATGCCGCCACCGGCGCGCGGTCGACGCCGATCTACCAGACCACGTCGTTCGTGTTCGACGATGTCGACCACGCGGCATCGCTGTTCAATCTGCAGACCTTCGGCAACATCTACTCGCGCCTGACCAACCCGACGGTGTCGGTGCTGGAGGAGCGCGTTGCCAGCCTGGAGGGCGGCACCGCCGGCTTGGCCACTGCGTCCGGACATGCGGCGCAGCTCATCGCCTTTCACACGTTGATGGAGGCCGGCGACGAGTTCGTCGCCGCGTCCAAGCTCTACGGCGGCTCGCTGACGCAGTTCACCACCAGCTTCAAGAAGTTCGGCTGGACCGCGCACATCGTCGATCCGACCGATCCGGAGAACTTCGCCCGCGCGTTGACGCCGAAGTGCAAGGCGATCTTCGTGGAGAGCCTGGCCAACCCCGGCGGCGTCGTGGTCGACCTCGAGGCGGTTGCCAAGATCGCCAACGACGCCGGCATCCCGCTGATCGTCGACAACACCATGGCCTCGCCCTACCTGTGCCGGCCGATCGAGTGGGGCGCCAACATCGTCGTCCACTCCGCCACCAAGTTCCTCGGCGGCCACGGCAACTCCATCGGTGGCGTGATCGTCGACGGCGGCAACTTCGATTGGGCCGCGAACGCCGACAAGTTCCCGACGATGACCCAGCCGACGCCGTCCTACCACGGCCTGCGTTTCGCCGAGACCTTTGGCGACTTCGGCTTCGCGGTCGCCTGCCGCGCCGTCGGCCTGCGCGATCTCGGCCCGTCGATGTCGCCGTTCAATGCCTTCCTGATCCTGACCGGGACCGAGACGCTCTCGTTGCGCATGAAGAAGCACTGCGCCAATGCGCTGGAGGTGGCGAGCTTCCTGCGCGCGCATCCCAAGGTCGAATGGGTCAGCTACGCCGGCCTGACCAACGATCCGTTCTACGAGCTGGGCCAGAAGTACTTGCCGGAGGGTGCCGGCTCGGTCTTCACGTTCGGCGTGAAGGGCGGGTTCGACGCCGGCGTGAAGCTGGTCGAGGGCGTCGACATCTTCTCGCACCTGGCCAATATCGGCGACACCCGCAGCCTGATCATCCACCCGGCCTCCACCACGCATAGGCAGCTCAACGAGGAGCAGCTCGTCGCCGCCGGCGCGGGTCCGGACGTGATCCGGCTGTCCATCGGCATCGAGGACGCCGCCGACCTGATGGACGACCTGGACCAGGCCCTCAACCGGACATGAGCGCGCAGCAGCACGCTCATACCGATAACCAGGTCGTGTCCTGCTGGGCACGACCATGAGCGCGCCGATCCAGCTGCCGCTGGCGGACGACGGCACGGTCCCGAACAGTCGCCTGCCTTTGTTGGTCTACAAGGCGGCGCTCGCCGACGTGTCGGCCGGCGCCGTGCA
>CAZVLI010000270.1:0-5944 GCA_964627965.1 uncultured Rhodospirillales bacterium | reverse complement strand
TTCGTGCTGCATCATCGACCGCAGGCTCCCTTCCCGTTCGGCTCGATTCGCTTATGGCTTAAGTTTCGCCCGGACCTTGTCGCTTGCCAATTCGCGCCGCGCGTCGTTTCCGATCCAGCGCGCCGTTTTCCCCGACCGCGCCGCCAGTTTCTCCGCCACGGCCAGCGCCGGGCCGTGCAGCGCAAGACTGCGCTTGCCGATCTGCCGCAACGCCCAGTTCACCGCCTTGGCGACGAAGTTGCGTTCGTCACCAGCCCCCAGCTCGACCAGTTCGAGCCCGGCCAGGAAGCGCGCGTCCGGCGCGGTCTTGTCGTGCACCGCGAGGTTGGCCAGCAGCGCGAAGCCGGCACGGCGCACGAACTCCTCCTCGCGGTGCACCCAGGCCTCGACCTTGCCCCAAGGATCGGCGGTCCGCCGCACGAGGTCGTTGCAGAACCCGTCGCACAGGTCCCAGGAATCCAGGTCCGCCACCCAGCGCGCCAGCACCGCGTCGCTGATCCGCTTCGGCTCGGCGGTAAGCACCGCCAGTAGCCGGGGCTCGTGCCGGCCCGTGTTCCACAAGTCCTCGGCCCGCGCCTGATCGCGCCCCAACCGCTTGGCGATCGCCCGCAGGTCGGACTTCTTCACGCCGTCGGCGCGGTCGACGTTGATCCCGTACCGCGCCATGCCGGCCCGGTTCTCCGCGCTGCCCAGGCGACGCAGTTCCGCCAGCACCGCGTCGGCCGTCGTCATTCGTCCAGCAGCTGCGCCAGCCGGTCCATCGCGGTCTCCAGGCGCGGCAGCGTGGAGGCAAAGCACAGCCGGAAGAAGCCTTCGCCCTCCGGCCCGAAGGCACTGCCCGGCGCCAGCCCGACATGGGCCTCGCGCACCGCGCGCTTGCAGAATTCCAGGCTATTGGTCATGCCCTCGACCTTGGCGAACGCGTAGAAGGCGCCGGCCGGCCGGTGCACCCGAACCCGTCGCATCGCCTGCAGCCGGTCGATGCACAGGTCGCGCGCGGCCTTGTAGCGCGCGACCATTTCCTTCACCGACTCTTCGCCCTGCTCAATGGCGACCACGGCCGCGACCTGGCTGAAATGCGCCGGGCAGGAATAGTGGTACTCGATGCACTTCTCCAGTGTCCCCATCAGGCTCGGCGGCGCCGCCAGCCAGCCCAGCCGCCAGCCGGTCATCGCCCAGGTCTTGGAGAAACTGTTGATCGCGATGACCCGATCATCGGGCTCGGCGATCTCGATGAAGCTCGGGGCCACCGGCCGGTCGTAGATCAGCCGCGCGTAGACCTCGTCGGACAGCACCCACACGCCGCGCTTGCGGCATTCGTCGAGCAGCGCCTGCTGCGCGTCGCGCTCCATCACCCAGCCGGTCGGGTTCGACGGCGAGTTGACCAGCACCGCGCGCGTGTTGTCGTCGATCTGGTCGAGCACCTGGTCGAGGTCGAGCCGCCAGCCGTCGTTGCCGAACTGCAGCGGCACGATCCGCGTCTCGCCGCGCATCAGGTGCACCGCCTCGACCATGTTCGGCCACAGCGGGCCGACCACCACCACGTTGTCGCCCGGATCGACCAGCACCTGGTGCACCAGGTTGACGCCCGACATGCCGGACGCCGTGACGGCGATACGGTCCGTGCCGACGTCGCGGCCGTAAAGCCGGCTCATGTAGCCGGCCAACGTCTCGCGCAACTGGGGAATGCCCAGATTCTCGGTGTAGAAGGTCTCGCCACGCGACAGCGCCTCGGACGCCGCCTGACAGATGAAGTCCGGCGTCGGCAGGTCCGGCTCGCCGTACCACAGCGCGATCACGTCCTGCAGGCCCATGCCGGCATTCGCCACCTCGCGAATCTGCGAGGCGCGCAGGGCATCGGCGTGGGCGCGGGCGCCCGACGGCCCGGTGGCGAGCGCCTGGCTCATCGCCGCCCCCGGCTCACGAAGGCGCAATACTTGTCGGTCATGAAGAACTCCGGCCGGCTGATTTGGCGCCGGCATCCTAGTCGGCCGTCCCCGACCGCAACAACCCAAGCCGGGACGCCCTCGAATCGGTAGTATGGGTTATGGCGACAGCATCCTCGAAGACCGCAATCTACGCCGCACTGTTCGGCAACCTGGCGATTGCCATCACCAAGTTCGGCGCCGCGCTGTTTACCGGCTCCTCGGCGATGTTCTCCGAGGCAATCCACAGCCTGGTCGATACCGGCAACCAGGGGCTGCTGCTCTATGGCCTGAAGAGCTCGTCCAAGCCGGCCGACGCGACCCATCCCTTCGGATACGGCAAGGAGCTGTATTTCTGGAGCTTCGCCGTCGCCATCATCATCTTCGGGCTCGGCGCCGGCTTTTCCTTCTACGAGGGCATCCACGGCGTCCTGAACCCGGAGCCGCTGACCCACGTCTACGTGAACTACATCGTGCTCGGCCTGGCGATGCTGTTCGAGGGCGCGGCCTGCACCATCGCCATCCGCGAGTTCAACAAGACGCGCGGCGATCTCGGTTTCTTCGAGGCGGTGCGCAAGGGCAAGGACCCGTCGCTGTTCACCGTCGTGTTCGAGGACCTGGCGGCGATGTCCGGCCTGATCGTGGCGATGATCGGCATCGCCATCGGCGACGCATTGAACCTGCCCTGGGCCGATGCCGCCGCAGCGATCGTCATCGGCGCCATCCTGGCCACGGTGGCGATCTTCCTGGCCATCGAGTGCAAGGCGCTGCTGATCGGCGAGGCGGCCGATCCGGCCCTGGTGCGCGAGCTCAATGCCCTGGTCCAGGGTCACCGACACATCAAGCGCGCGAGCCCGGCGCTCACCATGCATTTCGGGCCGCACGACCTGATCGTCGCGGTCGACGTCGACTTCGTGGAGCACATCTCGGTCAACGAACTGGAGGCGTCGGTCGCCGAGATCGAGGACCGGATCCGGGCCACCTCGCCGGACGCCAAGCGCATCTTCGTCGAGGCACGGAAGCTGAAGAGCCCGACGAAACTGCCGGAATCGGGCTCCGACTGAGTCGTGTCCGCTCGCGCGGGCTCTGCACCAGCCCTCTCCCCCTCCCGGCCACCCAACGCCAGTATCCTTGTGGGTGGCCGGGTGGGGGACCGGGCCGGTGCCGGCTTCGTGTGAAACGACACGTTAACCCTCCGGAAACCACGTCGGGCGCATGTTGGCGGCAGATTTTGCCGACCAGCCGCGAAAGGCGCCATGTCCGCCGCGACCCACACGCTCCTGCTCGTCACCTATGGCATCGTTGCCGCCTGCCTGGCGCTGGTGCTGCCGCAGTCGGTGCGCGGTGTCGACCCGACGATGGCGAGTCTGCTCGGCATCTGCACCTTCATGGGCCTAGCCATCGCGCACGAAATCTGGGCCCGGCGCGAGGCGCTGCGCGATGTCGGCGAGGATCTGCGCCGGCAGGCCGAGCAGCTACAGGCGCTGCGCGAGTGGAACAACAACATCTCCGCCGACGTGGAGCAGCTCCGCCGCACGCTGACCAAGGTCGCCGACGAAGCCGACAAGTCCGGCCTGATCGCCGAAATGCAACTGCTGCAAGACCACCTCGACCGCCTGTCGATCGGCGCGGAACGCCTCGATGCGATCGACACCAACTTCATCCTGCGCACCGGCGGCAACAACGACATCGTCGAGCCGACCAACGAGCGCGAATTGCTGGCCGAGGTCCGGGAGGGCCTGGCGGCCAACCGCGTCGACCTCTACCTGCAGCCGATCGTCACCGTGCCGCAGCGCAAGGTCGAGTTCTACGAGGCGTTCAGCCGTATTCGCACCGCCAAGGGCGGCATCCTGCGGCCGGAGGACTATCTCGACATCGCCAAGCGCGAGAACCTGATCGGCCTGATCGACAATCTCCTGTCGTTCCGCTGCGTGCAGCTCGTCCGCCGGCGCCTGCAGCGCAACAAGCCGATCATGTGCTTCGTCAACCTGTCCGCCAGCCTGCTGGCGGAGCCGGAGTTCTTCGCGCCGTTCCGCGACTTCCTGACCGCCAACCGGAACCTGTCCGACAGCCTGTGCTTCGAGCTGGCACAGGCCGACGTGCTGGAGCGTTGGGAGCTGATCGGCGCGTCCGTGGACGAGATCGCCAAGCTCGGCTTCCGTTTCTCGCTCGACCAGGTCGAGCATCTCGACATGCCGTTCAACGAGCTGGCGCGACGCCACATCGCCTACGTGAAGGCCCCGGCCGAGGTGCTGCTGGCCCCACCGGGCACGGTGCAGAGCCGCTATGCGTCGCTCGATCTGAAGGAGGCGATGGGCCGTCACGGTATCGTCCTGATCGCGCACATGATCGAGACCGAGCGCCAACTGGTCGAGGTCCTCGACCTGGAGGTTGACCTGGGTCAGGGCTACCTGTTCGGCGAGCCCAAGCCGGCCCGCGACGCCTGAGCATTTGACGCCGCCCGGCGCCCCGGCTATCCCGGCGCCATGAGCATCCAGATTCGCGACCGCCTGAACGAAGTGGCGCCGAACTATCGCGCCGTGCTGTGCGACCTGTGGGGCGCCGTGCACGACGGCATCAAGCCCTACCCCGGTGCCATCGACTGCCTGCGCGCCATGCGCGCCGCCGGCATCAAGGTGCTGCTGCTGTCGAACGCGCCGCGGCCGTCGAGCGAGGTGCGCCAGTGGCTGGCCGACAATATCGGCGTGCCAGCAGATGCCTACGATGAAGTTCTGACCTCCGGCGACGCGACCATCGCGGCGCTGAACGAGCGTGACGACGCCGACCATGCCGCCATCGGCACCCGCTACTTCGACCTCGGCCCGACGCGCAACGTCAGCCTGCACGAGGCCATCACCGGCGCCGAGCCGGCGCCGTTCGAGCAAGCCGAGTTCATCCTGTGCTCGGGCATGTACAACGACGAGACCGACCAGCCGCAGGACTATCGCGAGACGCTTGAGCAGGCGGTGACGCGCGGCATGGCGTTGGTCTGCGTCAACCCGGACAAGATCGTGAACCGGGGCGAGCGGCTGGTCCCGTGCGCCGGGGCGATCGCCGAGTATTATGAGACCCTCGGCGGCAGGGCGCTCTACCACGGCAAGCCCTGGCCCTCGGTCTACGACCGCTCGCTGCAGCATCTCGGTACCTCCAAGGCCGAGACGTTGATGATCGGCGACGGCATGGCGACCGACATCGAGGGCGCGCGCCGCTACGGCATCGACTCGGTATGGATCGCCGGCGGCATCCACGCCGGCGACGTTGGCTACAAGGTTGGCGACGCGCATCTCGACGCCGACCGTGTCGCCGCCTACTGCGCCACGCGCGACGAGGCGCCGACCTACGCCATCCCCGGCCTGGTCTGGTAGCGCGCGGACGATGGCCACGCGCTACGACGCCATCGTCGTCGGCGGCGGCCACAACGGCCTGATCTGCGCCGCCTATCTCGCAAGGGGTGGTCTCAAGACACTGGTGCTGGAGCGCCGCGCCATCTTCGGCGGCGCCTGTGTCACGGAAGAGATCGCCGGCGCGCCGGGCTTCCGCGTGTCCACCGGCGCCGCGCAGCTCGGCAACCTGCGGCCAGAGATCGTCGCCGACCTGAACCTCGCGGCGCATGGCTACGAGCTGCTGCTGCCCGACCCACTGAGCGTCTTTCCGCTGCCCGACGGCCGCCACTTCGCGTTGTGGCAGGACCCGGCCCGCACCCGCGCCGAGATCGAGAAATTCTCCCTGCGCGACGCCGACGCGATGGCCGGCTTCCAGCGCGATCTTGGCCGCTTCGTCGAACGCCTGGAGCCGATGCTCTACGCCGACGCCGTGCCGAGCTTGGGCGATGTGCAGGACAGCTTCCACGCCGCCGGCGAGGCCAGCCTGTTCCGCGACTTCATGCTGGGCTCGATGGCCGATCTGTTGGATGCACGGTTCGAGACCGGCGTGGTCAAGGCCGCGCTCGGCTTCACCAGCACCTTCGGCACCAACGCTGGCCCGCGTACGCCCGGTACCGCCTACGTGATGGCGCACCA
>CAZVLI010000269.1:0-5956 GCA_964627965.1 uncultured Rhodospirillales bacterium | reverse complement strand
CCTGTGCGCCTGCTGCTCGACCTCGTGCCCGAGCTACTGGTGGAACTCGGACCGCTATCTCGGCCCGGCGATCCTGCTGCAAGCCTATCGCTGGCTGGCCGATAGCCGCGACGAGGCGACCGGCGAGCGGCTCGACGACCTGGAAGATCCGTTCCGGCTGTATCGCTGCCACACCATCATGAACTGCGCCAAGACCTGTCCGAAGAGCCTGAACCCGGCCAAGGCGATTGGCGAGATCAAGAAAATGCTGATCCAGCGGCAGCTGTAGCGGGGCCGGGCGCATGCTGGAAACGCTGCGCTTCATGACGCGCTATCGCGCCTGGGCCGACGGCATGACCTTCGACGCGCTGGCCAAGCTGCCGCCCGAGGAGGTCAGCAAGCCGCGCGACACGCTGTTCAAGTCGATGATCCACACGATGAACCACAACCTGGTCATCGATGAGATCTTCAAAGGGCACTTGACCGGCACCGATCACGGCCATGCCAAGCGCAACACACCGGCGCCGCCGCCGCTGGCGGACCTGACGGCGGCGCAGGCGGCGATGAACGACTGGTTCACGGCCTACGCCGACGGTCTGGACGAGCGGACCGCCGCGGAGCGGGTCCGCTTCGACTTCGTCGATGGCGGCGAGGGCGAGATGAGCCGGGGCGACATGGTGCTGCACGTGGTCAACCACGCCACCTACCATCGCGGCTTCGTCGCCGAGATGATGTACCAGGTGCCCGCGGTACCGCCGGCCACCGATCTACCGGTCTACCTGCGCGACGCGGCAACGAAGACGGCTTGATTTCCAGTACCGTCACCCCGGGCAAGGCGCGAAGCGCCGCCGACCCGGGGTCCATGTCCATGGCGGTCGCTTGCGTCGACATAGACCCCGGCTCAAGGCCGGGGTGACGTCCGAGTTGGAGGACGCACGCCAATGATCAAGCTGTACTTCGCGCCGCGCACCCGGGCGGTGCGTATCCTGTGGTTGCTGGAGGAACTCGGCCTCCCCTACGAGCTTGCGCGGGTCGACTTCAAACCGACCACGGATCGTTTCTTCATTCAGGACACGCCGACCGGAAAGCTGCCGACCATCGAGGACGATGGCCTGGTGATGGCCGAGTCCGGCGCGATCATCGAGTACATCCTGGAGAAGTACGGCGAGGGCCGATTGGCGCCGCCGCCCGGTTCGCCGGCGCGCCCCGCCTACCTGCAGTGGTTTCACTTCGCCGAGTCGACGGCCTTTCCGCCGATGGGGATCGTGGTCTGGCTGACGGTCTACCGCACCGACGCGGACAAGCATCCGGATGTGGTCGCCGACGCCACGTCGCGCACGCAGGCTGGGCTGGATCAGGTCGAGGCGGCGCTGGCCGGTAATGACTACATCCTTGGCCAGGAATTCACCGCCGCCGACATCATGCTCGGCTTCACCCTCTACGCCGGGCAAATCCTGAACCTGCTGGACGAGCGCCACGTCAACATCGCCGCGTACTTGCAGCGTCTGGGAAAGCGCCCCGCGTTGCAGAAGGCGATGGCGGCCTAGTCGGCGCGCAACAGCACGCCGACCGCCTAGGAGCGGGCCGCGTCCTGTTGGGCGCGGCCTAGGCGTTGGCCGGCGCCGGGGTTGGCAACCTCGTGGGCAGGCAGAAGACGGCGGCGAAGATGATCGCGGCGGAGACGGCCAGCACGCGGAACAGCGTGTCGAAGCCCCAGGTCTCGTAGACGAAGGCGATCAGCGGCAGCGACAGCGCCAGCACCGTGAAGCTGAAGACGTAGCGCACGCCATAGATGCGGGCGCGATACGGACCGCTGGCCATCTTGCCGATCATGTAGTCGTTGATCGGGATCTGGCCGAAGGCGCCCAGCATGAAGCCCAGCGCCACCGCCAGCGCCGGCCCATCGGTCAGCCCCGGCATGGCGATGAAGAACACGATCTGGATCACCGCGACCGTCATGAACACCACGCGCGGGCCGAAACGGTCGAGCGAGGCGCCGACGACGAGCTGCGCCATCGAGGCGACGGCGAAGACGATGAAAGCGAAGGTGCCGACCATGGTGGCAATGTCGGCGTCGCCCGGCACCACGCCGCTGACCCACTCCGACAGCCTAGCGGCGATGCCTTGCGCGCGCTCGTCGAAGATCTTCGGCAGCGCGAAGGTGGTCGACTGGAAGACGATGCCGCTGACACCGGTGGTCAGGAAGACGATGGCGGAGACGCGCAACAGCAGCGACTTGTAATCGGTCGACACGGCCGGCGCCGGGGCCGCCGCGGCGCCCTTGGTCGGCCGGCCGGGTTCCTGGAGCACTTCCGGCCAGCGCAGCCAGGCATAGAAAATGCCGATGAAGATGGAGACCACGCCGGGCACGAAGAACGCGGCGCGCCAGCCGCCATTGTCGATCAGGTAGCCGGTGAGCAGCGCCGCGCTGGCCACGCCCAGGTTGCCCCACACGCCGTTGACGGCGATGCGCATGCCGGTGTTGCGCCACTTCTGGGTGACGATGGCGAGGCCGACGGGGTGGTAGATCGCGGCGAACATGCCGATCACGAACAGGCCGATGCCGACCTGCAACGGCGTCTGCGCGAAGCCGGTGGCGATCGCGACCAGGCCGATGCCGATGAAGAACACCGTCATCATGCCGTCGCGTGTCCACTTGTCGGCGATCCAGCCGGCCGGCAGCGAGAACAAGCCGAAGGCGAAGAAGCCCGGTGTCGCGTAGGCCAGCAGCTCGCCGTAGCTCAGCCCCCACTCACGGGTAAGCGCCAGCGCCGCGACCGTGGCGAAGATCAGCGTGAACAGGTGGTCCAGGAAGTGGCCGATGTTCAGCAGCAGGAAGTGGGTGCGGTCGCGGCTCATGATGGCGGATTCCCCGATCTGATTGCCGCAATGATGCGCAGGAATTTCCTGTCGTGCTAGCGACGGATTGCCAATGAATATAGCTAACCGGACAAGGCGGCGGCGCCTAGCCCATCTGCGCTGTTGCTGTTGTCTTCGTCGCGCGCTTGCATTCAATCGGACGTATCAACGCAAGCGGGGAATTCGATGTCCGGACTGACGTTCCAGGTGCTCACGTTGGCGAATGCCGACTGGCCGACGCTGCTCGATCGGTTCAAGCGGGTCGAAGCGCTGGGCTTCGAGATGGCGACGACGGGCGATCACTTCATCGATTGGACCGAGCCGTCGCGGCCCTGGCTGGAAGCGTGGACGCTGCTGGCCGGCCTCGCGCGCGAAACCTCCACGCTGCGGCTTGCCACCTACGTGACGCAGATCCCGATGCGCAACCCGGCGCTGATGGCGCGCATGGCACTGACCGTCGATCACATTTCGGAAGGCCGGCTCGACGTCGGGCTCGGCACCGGCCTGACCATCGACCCGACCTACGACATGATGGGCATTCCCAACTGGGACAATGCCGAGCGGGTGAAGCGGCTGCGCGAGTACGTGCAGATCGTGCGGCAGTTGCTGTCGAACGAGGTGTCCAGCTTCGAGGGCGAGTTCTACACGGTGAAGGACGCGACCATGCGGCCGGTCTCGATACAGCGGCCGCATCCGCCGATTGTGGTCGCGGCACTCGGTCCGGTGATGCTGAAGATCGCCGCCCAGCACGCCGACAAATGGAACACGATGAGTTTCGCCAAGACCTTCGAGGAGCAGCTGGTCGAGCTGCGTGACCGCTACCAGGCGATGGACGGTATCTGTGCCGAGCTGGGGCGCGATCCGGCGTCGCTGGAACGTTCGGTCCTGATGTTCGATCCTGACTCGCGGGCCAGCGGCGGCTCGGTCAGCTACTACAAGTCAGAAAACCTGTTCGTGGAACAGGTGACCCGGCTGGCCGAGGTCGGCTACCGCGAGTTCGGCCTTTACTACCCGATGCTCGATGAGCAGATGCCGGCCTTCGAGCGCATCGCCACCGACATCATTCCGCAGCTCAAGCGCGACCTGGGCGAGGACGCCGGCTCAGGCTGAATCGTCACGCCGGCCTTGAGCCGGCGTCCATGTCGGGGGCTAGCGACCCAGTCATCGTCCTCGCGGCAACATGGACCCCGGATCAAGTCCGGGGTGACGGCGTTTGCGACTACTGCGGAATGACGTTGGTTGCGACTGGGTCAGGCGAGCCAGACGATGGCGACGTAGCGTGCGCCCTTGCCGATGGTGACCAGCAGCAGGAACAGCGGCAGCGGCGCGCGCAGGATGCCGGCGACCAGGGTCAGCGGGTCGCCGACGATCGGCAGCCAGGCGCCAAGCAAGCTCCACACGCCCCAACGTCGATACCAGCCGGTGGCGCGCTCGATCATCCTTGGTCCGATGGGGAACCAGCGCCGGTCGCTGAACTGCATGAGGAAACGGCCGAGCAGCCAGTTGACGACGGCGCCGCCGACATTGCCTGCGGTCGCGACCAGCACCAGCACGACCGGCGCGTGACGTCCGGCCGCGTCCATGCCGGCCAGGACCAGTTCGGACTGTGCCGGGATCAGCGTCGCCGCCAGGAAGGCGGACGCGAACAGCCCGGCCAGTTCGCTCAATGGTCAGGGCTCAGGCGGGTTCCAGCGGGCAGTTCAGCACCGTGTCGGGGCCGACGATACCGCCGGGGCGGCGCAGGCTGGCGCGGTCGGCGTGCCGGTCCCAGAACGGATCGGGCACGTCGCGGGCATCGTCGCAACTGAGCCACAGCCGCAGCAGGTGCCGCCGCCGGTCGGCGCCCTCGTAATCCTCGAACGCCTGGCGCGAGTGCGTCACCGTGTAGTTGCAAAGGAACTGCATGTCGCCCGGCTCGAAGGCGATGTCGAGGCGGTGCTTGTCGGCCAGTTCCTGCATCGCCTGGATGCCCTCGTAGACCTCCGGGGCATTCGGGTCCTCGTCGAAGTGACGGCCAACCGAGCGGGTGTAGGACGGCTCCAGCGACACCGACAGCAGCCCGTCGTGGAAATTCAGCACGGGGATCGCATACCAGGGCTCCTTGCCGGGCGGCACCTCGCCGCGGCGGTCGCGATAGACCGGTCGGGTCAGCGGCTCGACCAGATCGGGCCGGGTCTTCAGCAGCTCGTTGTAGAGGTGTCCAGAACTGGCCAGCATGCTCTCGCCGCCCGAACGCGCCGTCGACAGGCACAGCAGGCCGACCACGTCGCAGGCATCGCAGTGGTAGGGAATGCGCTCCTTGGTGTAGGGGCCGCGGTTGTTCGGATTGGCGTAGGTCTCGCCGATATTGAAGATATGGCCGAGCACGTGGCCCTTGTAGTTCTGCGATGGCATGGCGTCGCCGAGGTGCGCGCTCAGCCCCATGTAGATCTTCGCCGCGCGCTCGCGGGCATAGCGTTCGACCGGCAGGCCGCGTAGCTGCACGAAGCCGCGCCCGTGCAGGATGTCGTGGCGGATGCCCTTCAGCGTCTCGCCGAAGGCCCGCAGCGGGAAGTTGTCGCGCGAGATGTCCAAAAGGTCGGCGCCGGACGCGGTGAAGGCGGCCTCTGCGGCCTCCAACTCGGCGATGTCTGCTTCGGTCAGGCGGTAGAGCCAGTCGGTGCGCGCGCGCATCTCGTCGGCGCTCCACACCGCGGGGCCGCTGACCGGTTGGAAGTCCGTCGCGTTGTCCGCGAGCTCGGTGGTGCTCATGGCGTTGTCCTCCGTTGCCTTAAGGCTAGCGCAGGACGTCTGGCACCAACAACGCCGTCGGGCCGGCGATACCTATTGTCGCACCACGCCAGCGGGCGCGGTTTCCAGGTCGAAGGCGGCGGCCATCAGGGCCTTGGTGTAGTCCGTCTTCGGCGCGTCGAAGACGTCGTTGGCGGGGCCCTGCTCGACGACCTTGCCGTCGCGCATGACGATGAGGTCGTCGGCCAGCGCGCGGACGACCTTCAGGTCGTGGCTGATGAACAGGTAGGCGAGCTTGTGCCGGCGCTGCAGGTCGCGCAGCAGGTCGACGATCTGCGCCTGCACCGACATGTCGAGCGCCGAGGTCGGCTCGTCCAGCACCACCAGC
>CAZVLI010000268.1:0-5957 GCA_964627965.1 uncultured Rhodospirillales bacterium | reverse complement strand
CAAGGGCGTGGCCATGCGGGCGGTGGCCGACAGCCACCAGGTCTCCATGGCCATGGGCATCAACGTGGAGCGCTACTTCGCGCTGGCCTGGATGCTGGCCGGCTTCGTGGCGCTGCTCGGCGGCCTGGTGTGGGGCAACGCGATCGGCGTCGACAGCCAGCTCGCCGTGCTCGGCCTCAAGGTCTTCCCGGTGGTCATTCTGGGCGGCCTGGACAGCATTATCGGCGTCGTCGTCGGCGGCCTGATCATCGGCGTCTGCGAGGCCTGGGCGGCCGGCTACGTCGACCCGCTGGTCGGCGGCGGCACCAAGGATTTCACGCCATACGTGCTGATGATCCTGGCGCTGATGATCCGGCCCTACGGCATCTTCGGCAAGCCGATCATCGAGCGTATCTAAGGAGCAGACGTCGGTGTTCTATCGCGAGAGCGGCTACTACAAGACGACCTACGCCGCCGACATGGCGCTGTTCCCGTTCCCCATCACCCGTTATGCGGTGATCGGGTTCGTGATCCTGTTCTTCGTCATCGCCCCGCTGGTCCTGAGTGACTACTACCTGTCGGTCATCAACCTGGTGGCGATCGCCGTCGTCGGCGCGCTCGGCCTGAACATCCTGCTGGGCTACACGGGCCAGCTCTCGATCGGCCACGCCGCCTTCATGTCGGTCGGCGCGTACACGGCGGCGAATCTCGCCACGCGCTGGGACCTGCCGTTCTGGCTGACCCTGCCGGCCGGCGGCCTGATGGCGGCCTTGATCGGCCTCGTCGTCGGCATTCCGTCGCTGCGCGTGAAAGGCATCTACCTGGCCATCGCCACCCTGGCGGCACAGTTCATCATCGAGTGGATCATCAACCACACGCCGGCAATCTCCGGCGGCGTGCAGGCTTCCATCGAGGTGCCGCCGCCGGAGCTGTTCGGCTATGTGCTGAAGGAGCAGGGCCAGCTCTACTACTTCCTGATGGTCATCTGCGTGATCGCCATCGTCGCGACCATGAACCTCGTGCGCAGCCGCGTCGGCCGGGCGTTCATCGCCATCCGCGACCAGGACATCGCCGCGGAGATCATCGGCATCAGCGTATTCCGCTACAAGCTGACCGCCTTCGCCATCTCGTCCTTCTACGCCGGCGTCTGCGGCGTGATGTACACCTACTACCTGGGCATCGCGAACTACGAGCAGTTCCAGATCATCACCTCGATCGACTACCTGGCGATGGTGATCATCGGCGGCCTCGGCTCGGTGCTGGGCACCATCTTCGGCGCGGCGTTCATCACGCTGTTGCCGGTGGTGATCCGCATCCTGATGGAGACCTTCGGGTCGATCTTCGTCGATCCGACCGCCCTGGCCCAGGTCATCTCGCAACTTCGCCTGATCATCTTTGGCGGCCTGATCATCGTGTTCCTCGTGCTGGAACCCGACGGGCTGAACAGGATGTGGCTGAACGTCCGGAGCTATTTCCGGGTCTGGCCGTTCTCCTACTAGGGAGCGGCAACTAAGCGGGCGCGGCAACGCACCCATCACGAAGGGAGGCAACGATGAAGCTATGGCAACCCGCTCTCGTCGCCGCCGGCATGTTCGCCGCGGCAGGCGCGTCGACGGCACAAGCCGCCGACGAGGTCATCATCGGCATGATGTGCGATCGCACCGGGCCGACGCAGACCGTGGGCACGTTCCTATGCCCGGGCTACCACGACTACGTCAACCTGGTGAACTCCAAGGGCGGCATCATGGGCCACAAGATCGTGGCGCATGAGATCGACATCGAATACAAGGTGCCGCCGGCGATGGAGGCCTATCAGCGTTACAAGGCCGAAGGCGCCGTGCTGATCAGCATCTGGGGCACGCCGCAGACGCAGGCCGTGACCTCGAACCTGATCGAGGACAAGATCCCGGGCACCAGCCCCGGCTTCGGCAGCGCCGCCGCGGCCAACGGCCTGAAGTACCCGTACCTGTTCCCGATCGCGGCCAGCTACTGGTCGCAGGCCGGTGCCGCCGTCGAGTTCGCCAAGACGAAGATGGGCGGGCTCAAGGGCAAGAAGATCGCGTTCATCTTCTACGACAACCCGGCCGGTCGCGAGCCGCTGCCGGTGCTCAAAAAGCTGGCCGAGATGGAAGGCTTCGAGCTGCGCGAGTTCGCCGTCCCGCCGCCAGGCGTGGAGATGAAGGTGCAGGTGCAGGACATCGCGCGCCGCTATCGCGCCGACTTCGTGATCGCCCACATCTTCGGCAAGGGCCCGTCGGTCTCCATCAAGGAGTTCAAGCGGATGGGCTACCCGCTCGAGAAGGTCGTCTCGTTCGTCTGGGGCGCCAGTGAGGCCGACGTCGCCGGCGCCGGTGGCTGGGCCGAGGCGGAAGGCTACAACGGTATCCAGTTCGCCGGTGTCGGTTCCGACTACCCGGTCATGGACGAGATCAAGGCGATGTACAAGGCCGACGGCAAGGAGCCGCCGAAGGCCATGGAGTCGACCGTGTTCTACAACCGTGGCGTCTTCCAGGCCGCCCTGCACATCAAGGCGATCGAGAATGCCTTGAAGGCGAAGAACGGCGGCAAGATCACCGGCGAGGACGTCAAGGCCGGCTTCGAGTCGATCACCGACTTCAGCCTCGGTGGTCTGGTGCCGCCGCTGAAGTTCACCGACTTCGACCACGAAGGCGGTGGCTGGGTGCGCATCTTCCAGGCCAAGGGCGGCAAGTGGGTGCCGCAGACCGAATGGTTCCACGGCTATCGCAACGTCGTGGAGCAGATGGTGAAGGAAGGCCACTAGGCCGTAGGCTCAATCGGGCGGCCGGTCCAGCTGGGCCGGCCGCCTCCCCTTTTTCCGGCGCGGATCGGTCATGCTGCAGATCAACAACGTCGAAGTTATCTACGACAACGTCATCCTCGTGCTCCGCGGCGTCTCGATCGAGGCCAAGCAGGGGCAGATCACGACGATCCTGGGTGCCAACGGCGCCGGCAAGACCACGACGCTGAAAGCGATTTCCGGACTGCTGCGGCCGGAGCGTGGCGAGATCACCCGCGGCAACATCGAATTCGAAGGCCAGCGCATCGATCGCCTGCGCGCACATGAGCTGGTCGCGCGCGGCATCGTCCAGGTGTTCGAGGGCCGGCGCGTCTTCGGCAGCCTGACCGTGGACGAGAACCTGATCGCCGGCGGCCACATCCTGCCCAGCCGCGCCAAGCTGCAGCAGAACATCGACCTCGTGTACGAGTATTTCCCGCGCATCGCGGAGCGCCGCGGCGTGCGCGCCGGCTACCTCTCCGGCGGCGAGCAGCAGATGCTGGCGGTCGGCCGCGCGCTGATGTCCGAACCGAAGCTGATCATGCTGGACGAGCCGTCGCTCGGCCTGGCGCCAATGATCGTGGAAGAAATTTTCGGCATCATCAAACGCCTGCGCGAGGAGCAGAACGTCACCTTCCTCGTGGTCGAGCAGAACGCAACGCTCGCGCTAGGCCTCGCCGACTTCGGCTACGTGCTGGAGAACGGCTCGATCGTCCTGGAGGGCGAAGCGGCGCAGTTGCGCGACAATGCCGACATCAAGGAGTTCTACCTGGGCATGGCCGGCGACGAGAAGCGCAGCTTCCGCGACGTGAAGTACTACCGCCGCCGCAAGCGCTGGCTCGGCTAGGCGGTATCCAGGTCGCGAAATGCAAAGGGGCGCGCCGGTCGGCGCGCCCCTTCTTCGTTGCTATCCGTCGCCGCGATCAGCTGGCGCCGGAGATGTTGTTGCCGATGTCGTTGAAGAAGTTCGAGATCGTGTCGCCCAGCGCGAAGATCGCGGCGATGATCGCCACCGCGATGCCCGCCGCAATCAGGCCGTACTCGATCGCCGTCGCGCCCTCGTCGTTGCGGGCATAGGCGCGAAGGCCGCACCACGCGGCCCACGCCATCAAAGCTATCTGATTCATCGTTGTCGCTCCGTCGTTTCACCAAGCCGTAGCAGCGGCAGTCGCGACCGGAGCGCCACCGTAAAGACGATCCGGGCCTGACTCCGCTAGGCGGCGCGACGCGCGTCGCAGGGAGGCAGACCTGCAGGGTCGGCGGCAAAGGTTAACGAAACAGAAACGAAAACGGCGCCGGTCGGATGTCCCGACCGGCGCCGCATTCGATATCAGTCCGGCGATGAGGCTCTAGATCTCTTCGCCTTCCCGCTCGAGCGCCGCCAGCATCTTCGGCGGCGAGATCGGCAGCGACTCCATCCGCTTCGACGTCGCATCCGCCACGGCGTTGGCGATCGCCGCCATCACCGGGCAGAGGTTGGCCTCGCCGACACCCTTCACGCCGAAGGCATGGTTCGGGTTCGGCACCTCGACGATCACCGGCTCGATGTAAGGCAGGTCGGACGCCACCGGCATGCGGTAGTCCAGGAAGCCGGCGTTATCGAGACGACCGTTCTTGTCGTAGATGTACTCCTCGTTCAACGCCCAGCCGATGCCTTGCGCCACACCGCCCTGGATCTGGCCTTCGACATAGGCCTTGTGGATCGCCCGGCCGGCGTCCTGGGCGGCGACGAAACGCAGGATCGTCACCTTACCGGTCTCCGGATCGACCTCGACGTCGACCATCTGGGTCGAGAAGCCCGGCGCCTGCCCCGAGGCGGCGACCGAGTTGGCGGCACCGATCGGGCCGCCGGTCATCGCCGCCTTGGCCGCGATCTCGCCGAGCGAGATCGGCTCGAACTTGCCGACGTTGGAACTCGACGGCTTCACCATGCCATCCTCGAAGTCGACGCCCTCGACGTCGACGTCCCACATCTTCGCCGCCCGGGTGCGGAGTTCCTCGATCACCTTCTCACAGGCGCCGACGACCGCCATGCCGGTCGCATAGGTCACGCGGCTGCCGCCGGTAACGTGCGTGTAGGGCACCGAGGTGGTGTCGTTCACCGTCGCCCGCACCTTCTCGTACGGAACGCCCAGCGTCTCCGCCGCCATCATCGCCATCGACGCGCGACTGCCGCCGATATCCGGGCTGCCGGTCGCGACCGTCACCGTGCCGTCCGCATTCAGGTAGACCGTGGCACCGGACTCGCCGCCGCCGTTGAACCAGTAGCCCGACGCGACGCCGCGCCCCTGGTTCGGGCCCAGCGGTTCCTTATAGGCCGGGTGGTTCATGATCGCCTCGACCGTCGCGCCATAGCCATCATGGGTCATCTTGGCGCCGCCGATCATCTCCGCGCCCGGCTTGATCGCGTTCTTGGCCCGTACTTCCAGCGGGTCCATGCCAAGCTTCTTGGCGACCATGTCGAGCGTGCTCTCCACCGCGAAAGCGGCGATCGGCGAGCCCGGCGCACGGTAGGCCGCCACCTTCGGCCGGTTCGAGACCACGTCATAGGCGACCACGTGCATGTTCGGGATCGCGTAGGTGGCGAAGGCGCACATCGCGCCGCCGATCACCGGCGAGCCCGGGAACGCGCCGGCCTGATACTTGAAGACGCCGTCGGCGGCGACGATGGTGCCGTCCTTCTTGGCGCCGATCTTCATGGTCATCGAGGCGCCCGACGTCGGCCCCGAGGCCTGGAACACCTCCACGCGGCTCATCTGCATCTTCACCGGGCGGCCGGATTTCTTCGACAGCATGACCGCCAGCGGCTCCAGGTAGACCACCGTCTTGCCGCCGAAGCCGCCGCCGATCTCGGCCGGATTGACCTTCAGGTCGGACAGCTGCATGCCACAGATCGTGGCCGTGTACTGCCGCATCACGAAGTGACCCTGGCTGGAGGTCCAGAGCTCGGACTGGCCGTCCGCGTCGGTCCGCGCCAGGCAGGCATGCGGCTCGATATAGCCCTGGTGCACGGCCGCGGTCTTGAAGTCGTGCTCCACCACCACGTCGGCCTCGGCGAAGCCCTTCTCCACGTCGCCGACCGAGTTCTCCCAGTAGCGAGCGATGTTCGACGGCTTGGTCGGAAGCCTTCAATTCATCCATGCTTACCGCAAATCCATGATTTTGTGATGTGATTTCACCC
>CAZVLI010000267.1:0-5961 GCA_964627965.1 uncultured Rhodospirillales bacterium | reverse complement strand
TGTGCTGCGAGATGCCCATGCCCCAGAACACCATCGCCGCGCGGGCCTCGGCGAAGGCATGTGCGATCTCGCGGATGGTGGCGGCGGGGACGCCGCAGACCTTCTCCATCTCCTCCGGCGGGAAGCGCTTCACGTGCTCGGCCAGCGCCGCGTAATTCTCGGTGTGGGCCTGGATGTACTGCTCGTCTGCAAGTCCGTCGGCGGCGATCACGTGCATCATCGCGTTCAGCAGCGCGACGTCGCTGCCCGGCTTGCTCTGCAAGGCCCAGGTGGCATAGCGCCCCAGACCGTGCCCGCGAGGATCGACGATGATCAGCTTGGTGCCGTTGGCGACCGCGTTCTTGAAGAAGGTGGCGGCGACGGGGTGGTTCACGGTCGGGTGCGAGCCGATCACCATGATCACGTCGGCGTTCACTGCCTCGGTGAAAGGCGCGGTGACCGCGCCAGAGCCGATGGTCTCCATCAGGGCGGCGACCGACGAGGCGTGGCACAGGCGCGTGCAGTGATCGACATTGTTGGTCCCGAACCCGGCGCGGACCAGCTTCTGCACCAGGTAGGCTTCCTCGTTCGAGCCCTTGGCGGAGCCGAAGCCGGCCAGTCCCTTGCCGCCGTGTTCGTCGCGGATGCGCTTCAGGCCGCTGGCGGCGCGGTCCAGAGCCTCCTCCCAGGTGGCCTCGCGAAAATGGGTCAGCGGGTTGGCCGGGTCGACATCGACGTCGTCCTTGCCGACATCGTCGCGACGGATCAGCGGCTTGGTGAGTCGCTGCGGCGAATGCACGTAGTCGAAGCCGAAGCGGCCCTTCACACAGAGCCGGCCCATGTTGGCCGGGCCGTCGCGGCCGTCGACCGATATGATCTTGTCGTCCTTGATGTTGAAGGTGAGCTGGCAGCCGACGCCGCAATAGGGACAGACCGAGTCGACCTGGCGGTCCGGCTTCACCGCGCCGGCGGACGGCAGCAGTGCGCCGGTCGGGCAGGCTTGCACGCACTCGCCGCAGGCGACGCAGGTGCTGGCGCCCATCGGATCGTCGAAGTCGAAGACGATCTTGGCGTCCGCCCCGCGCCCGGCCATGCCGATGACGTCATTACCCTGCACCTCGCGACAGGCGCGAACACAGAGATTGCAGTTGATGCAGGCGTCCAGGTTCACCGCCATTGCCGTGTGGCTCGGGTCGGGCGCGGGCCGCTCGTCGCCCGGCAGGCGGCTATCGGCGACACCCAGCGCCTCGGCCCAGTGCCAGAGCTTGGCGTCGGGGTCGTGGGTGTCGGCGCGGGCCGGCTGGTCGGCGACCAGCATCTCCATCACCATGCGCCGCGCGGTGGTTGCGCGCTCGGACGCGGTGGTGACCTTCATGCCCTCTGTCGGGGTGCGGATGCAGCTCGCGGCGAGCACGCGCTCGCCCTCGCTCTCGACCATGCAGGCGCGGCAGTTGCCGTCGGCGCGATAGCCTGGCTGCGTCGACCAGCACAGGTGCGGCAGCGTGGTGCCGAGCCGGTCGGCCGCCTGCCAGATGCTCTCGCCCGGCAGCGCCTCGACCTCGTGGCCGTCGAGCGTGAAACGGACCGGGTCGCTCATCCCGTCCTCCGCTTGGTGTCCTCGGGAAAATACTTGAAGGCGGTGAGCAGGCCGTTCGGCGCCGCCTGGCCGAGGCCGCAGATCGAGGCGTCCATCATCACCCGCGAGACCTCCTCCAGCAGCGGCCGGTCCCAGTGCTCGGCCTGCATCAGCGTCACCGACTTCTCGCAGCCGGCGCGGCAGGGTGTGCACTGGCCGCAGCTCTCGTCGGCGAAGAACTTCATGAGGTTGAGCGCCGCGTCGCAGACGTCGTCCTGGTCGGACAGCACGATCACCGCGGCCGAGCCGATCAAGGCGCCATGTTCTTCCAGTGTCCCGAAGTCGAGCGGCAGGTCGGCCATGCTGGCCGGCAACACGCCGCCGGACGCGCCGCCGGGCAGATAGCCTTTGAGCGTATGGCCCTCGGCCATGCCGCCGCAATACTCGTCGATCAGTTCCTGGGCGGAGATGCCGGCCGGCGCCAGCTTCACGCCTGGCTGGCGCACGCGGCCGGAGACGGAGAAGGAGCGCAGGCCCTTGCGGCCGCGTCGGCCCTCCGCCGCGAAGCGCGCTGGATCGGTGGCGACGTCGCGCACCCAGTACAGCGTCTCGACGTTGTTGATCAGGGTCGGGCGGCCGAACAAGCCGACCTGGCTGGGGTAGGGCGGCTTGTGCCGGGGCAGACCGCGCTTGCCCTCCAGGCTCTCCAGCATCGCCGACTCCTCGCCGCAGATGTAGGCGCCGGCGCCGCGACGCATCTCGATGTCGGGCAGGTCGAGGCCAAGCTTGGAGAGTTTGGAAATCTCGGTTTCGAGGATGCGGCGGACCACGGGGTACTCGTCGCGCAGGTAGATGTAGACGGTCGGCGCCTCGACCGCCCAGGCGCCGAGCAACATGCCTTCAAGGAAGCGGTGCGGATCGCTCAGCAGGTAGTGTCGATCCTTGAAAGTGCCGGGCTCGCTCTCGTCGGCGTTCACCGCCATCAGGCGCGGGCCGGGCTCGGCGCGCACGAAACGCCACTTGCGCCCGGTAGGGAAGCCGGCCCCGCCAAGGCCGCGCAGGCCGCCGGCATCGAGCCGGTCGAGCAGCGCGTCGACGGTTTCCTCGCCGGCATGGCAGGCGCGCAGCAGGGCATAGCCGCCATCGGCGACGTAGGCATCGAAGCCGACATGGTCGGGTATCGGATCGTCGCTGGTGTCGGCGACGCGGGCGCGCACGGTCTCGGGCGTGGCGCGCTCGACGAAGCGGTGTCCGATGCGGGCCACGGGTGCCGCATCGCAGCGGCCCATGCAGGCACCGTGGATCACCCGCACGTCCTTGTCGTCGGCCAGCGCGGTCTGGAGCTGCTCGGCGCCCATCATGGCGCAGGTCAGGCTGTCGCAGACCCGGATGGTCACGTCCGGCGGTGCCTCGCCGTCCGTCACTACGTCGAAGTTGTGATAGAAGGTCGCGACCTCGTAGACCTCGGCCATCGGCAGCCGCATCCACTCCGCCAGCGCCCGCATGTGGCGCGCCGACAGATGGCCATGCTCGTCCTGGATGGCGTGCAGATGCTCGATCAGCAGATCGCGGCGAGGCGACCGGCCGGCCAGCAGCGCCTCGATCTCGGCCATCGCCGACGGCTCGAGCTGCCGTCCTTTCGGTTGCGGCCGACCGCCCTTGCCGCGCCCGGGATGGCGCGTCGGTGCCGTCGGCTTCCGGCTCGCCTGCGTCATGCTCGCGTGCCTCTCCTCATGCCGCCGTGCCAGGATCCTGCGGATCAACGACGGTCACCTGGCCTGGCGGCCCAGCCAGCCGCCGGTAGACCAGCGACAGCGCCGTGACCACGATGGCGGTGATCAGAAATTCCAACACGATCGCAACCGCCCGCGCCAGTACCATGACGACCGCGGACTCGTTCGACAGCATCACCAGAATCAGCAGCGCCAGAAGCTCGGCCGGCAACGCCACCATGACGGTGATCGCGAAAAGCCGCCAGAACTGGCCCTGCGTCAGCATCCAGGCGCGGCGCGGGGTGCGGTCGTCATCCACCGCGATCGCCGGCAGCAGCATCGACATGCGCAGGAAGATGAACACCGCCACGCCCATCAGGATCGGCGGCAACAGGCTGCCCTTCTCAGGCGCGGCCTGGGCGCTAAGGGCAGCCAGCAGGATCGGCACCATGAGCAGCAGCGAGTAGAGGAAGAACAGCGCCTCGCGCCGCTCGAAGACGAACTGCCAGGGCTGTTGCTTGTTGATCTCGCCGAGCAGCGTGAAGCGGTGCCAGCTCACCGAGAAGATGGTCATCAGCAGCGTGGTGATCAGCACCATCGTGATCTGCGTCAGCGGCGAGGGCGGCGACGGGAAGGCGGTCCAGACGAAGATCTCGGCCGCGAAGCGCAAGACCGCCGGCAGCGCCGCCAGGAAGGCGAAGGTGCCGAGGTTGCGGACGACGTGCTGGTAGGTCTCGGCGACCGTCGCGCGCACCGGTAACGGCGGGCGGCGCGGTCCACCGCCAGCAAGGCTCAAGGCCGGTGTCCCCTGGCGCTGGCGCCCGCGCGCGCGAAGGCAGGCATGTGGCGTCCCTTGTCATGGTCGGCCCATGCCGACTCAGTCTGTTCGCAGCCTAGAGTGGGGCGTCGCGCCACGCCAGTCCCGCTGCCACCCTGGTCGTGGGCGCTCAGGGGTACTAGATTCAGGAGAAGAAACGTAAGCCGGGGAAACGATCCAATGGCCAGCGACGATATCGACCTCAGCGCGGTGCTCGCCTCGCGCATCTGCCACGACGTCGTCGGCCCGGTCGGCGCGATCAGCAACGGCCTGGAACTCCTGGAAGAGGAAGACGATCCGGAGATGCGGCAGCAGGCGCTCGACCTGCTGGTGCATAGCGCCGAGCAGGCGTCGCGGCGCCTCACTTTCTATCGCCTGGCGTTCGGCGCCAGCGGCGGCGCCAACATGCCGGTGTCGCTGATCGAGGCGCGCATGGCGGCGACGCGCTGGCTGGAAGGCGGCCGCACCAATCTCGTCTGGTCTGATGAAGCGACCCAGGCCGAGCTGGCGAAGCCGCGACTACGGCTGTTGCTGAACCTGCTCCTGGTCGCGGTCGAGGCGCTGCCGCGCGGCGGTGACGTCACGGTCGACTTCAGCGACGATAGCCAGCGGCTGGCGCTTGTCGCGTCGGGTACGAATGTGGTCGTCGACGCCGATCTGTCGTCTGCCCTGGAGGGCCGCGTGGCGGCCGGCGAACTGACGCCGAAGCAACTGCCGGCGCACCTTGCGTTCAGGCTTGCGTCCGCGCTTGGCGGTCGCCTGGAATTTCAGTCGACCGGCGACGAAGCGCGGTTCGCGGCGGTTTTCGGGTGACTCCCGACGGGTGCTGAGAAGCCCGGAAAACTGCGGTTAACGCGGGCTCTGCCTTTCACTGCTTCTTAAACTTTGTTGGCCATCTTGTGCGCCATGAGTGCCGACGGCGCGCGTCCATGCGTGCCCCCAAAGCGAGAACGGCGGAGTACCGCAGATGGATGAATTGCTTACCGAGTTCCTCACCGAAACGGCGGAGAGCCTGTCGACGCTGGACGTCGAACTGGTCCGCCTGGAGCAGAACCCGGACGATCCCAAGCTGATCGACAACATCTTCCGCCTTGTGCACACCATCAAGGGCACTTGCGGCTTCCTGGGCCTGCCGCGGCTGGCCGCCGTGGCGCACTCCTCCGAGAACGTGCTCGGCAAGATCCGCGACGGCGCGATGACCGCGTCGCCGGCGACGGTGAGCCTGATCCTGGCCAGCCTGGACCGGATCAAGGATCTCCTGGCGGCGCTGGAGCAGACAGAGGAAGAGCCGGCCGGCGACGACAACGACCTGATCGACAAGCTCGACGCGATGGCGGCGGGCGAGTTCGTCGAGGCGCCGGTCGCCGCGGAACCGGAAGAGCCGGAGGATTTCGACCCGGCCCTCGGCCGTTCGCTCAAGCCGGGCGAGGTATCGCTCGACGAGCTGGAGCGGGTGTTCCAGGAAACCAGCGCCGACGGCGAAGAGGCGGCGGCGCCAGAAGCTGAAGCCGAGGCCAAGGCCGAGCCGGAAGCGGCGCCGGCGGCGGAAGCCAAGCCGGAGCCGGCTAAGCCTGCGCCGGCGCCCGCGGCGGCGAAGCCTGCCGAGACCAAGCCAGCGGCCGCCAAGCCGGAAGGCGCGAAGGCCGAGTCGTCGATCGCGAACCAGTCGATCCGGGTCAGCGTCGAGCAGCTCGAGAACCTGATGACCATGGTCAGCGAGCTGGTGCTCACCCGCAACCAGCTCATGCAGATGGTTCGCGGGCGCACCGACAGCGAGTTCAAGGTGCCGCTGCAGCGTCGCAGCCACGTCACCGCCGAGCTGCAGGAACGCGACATGAAGACGCGCATGCCGCCGATCGGCGACGCGTGGGCGCAGC
>CAZVLI010000266.1:0-5977 GCA_964627965.1 uncultured Rhodospirillales bacterium | reverse complement strand
CGAAACGGATCTCCTGATGGGTCGACTTGACCGGTCGGGCCCAGGACGCCTCAGCGCGAAGATTTTGAGCCTCTCGGGCATTGCGGAAGTCTCCGAAACTGCCGTACCAGATACCGTCTTCCCCCAGGACGATCTCATCGCTTTCCGAATTCAGAGGCGCGCTCCAGGCATCCCGGTCGAGATGAACCCAGCTGCCGCGCAGGTGAACTCTCGGCGAGATCATCTGGCTATCCTCGAAGCGCAGCATCCGGTTCGGTTCCAGGTCGCGCAGCAGAGTTTCGGCACTGCGGTCCGGCCCGGCTCCCAATCCCAGCTGATCCCGCTGGGCGTAGTGATACGACAGGACCGCTGAATTCGAGCCGAGCTGGCTTTGCAGCTTGCCCGCATAATGTTCCAACTCGATGTCGTCCGTCAGACCTCCGACCGCGCGGCGCTCGATGCGCTGACCGCCGACCGAGCCCCAGGCCCAAACGCGGTCGCGGATCAGCCGTCCGCCGGCGTCACCCCCATAGTCCTGGTAGTCGAGAATTCGGTTGACCGAGAGCTCGCTGAGAGCGTCGCCAACCGGCAGCGCGTCGGGACTCTCGGCCTGCCAGTCGCGATCCGCTAACCCAAAGCGGACCGAGCCACGCCAGGGGTTGTGTCCACGCCGGGTCACCAGGTTGAAATGGGCCCCCGCGCCGGAAATTCGAGCGTCGACGCCGCCGTGGGTCACTTCGACCCGCGAGATTTGATCCGTTGTATAGATGCGGGCGGCATGATCCCCCGAAAGAACGGTGTCGTCGATCGCGATGCTGTTTTGCCGTGCATCCGCACCGCCTGCGACCACCGTAGAATCGCGATGACCCGCGACTTGCACCTGGGTGATCAGTCCCGAAGCCTCGGCAACACCGGACCAGGGATCGTCCACGTGGGCGATCTGCTCCAGCATTTCAGGACGCAGAATCGTCTTCGCCTCACCCTCGGCCTTCGCCGCCAGAGCCGGTTCGCTGGTGATGACGATCGTCTCTTCGACCGCAGCACTCATGCGGACGGCCACGTGGGTCGTCCGACCGAGACGGATGTTAACCGGCTTGTAGGACGCTTGACTGTAGCCGTCCTGGGCCGCGATCAGGGAGTAGTTTCCCGGCACCAGATCGTCGAGGCGAAACCGTCCGTCCGCATCGGAACGGACGGCGTGCGCGCCAGTCTTGCCTTCCAGGACGATCTCCACCTTGGCCAGAACGTCTCCGTCGGTATTGGTGATCCTGCCGGTCAGTCCGCCCGAGAGCGCCAAAGCCGGCGCGCTCAAGAGCAGGGCACCGGCAAAAGCCATCCCGCGAAGTAACATCGTCAATCTCCCATCCACCCTCATGCGCATAGGAGCAAATTCCGCGCCAGTGAGAAAGTTGTGGAAAAACAGTAACTTGTAGATCGGAGTGGGTGGGGCTGTAAAACCTTCCGACGGTTATGACCCCGTCGAACGGAGAGTTTCGCGCCCAGCCCGTGCCGGTACTACAATGACCGAGTCATGAAGGTCTATCGTGCCGAGCGTATCGATAGCGGCGTGCTGGTCACGGTGGATGGCCAGCCGCTGGACCCGGCGCGCCATGTCCGCGACCTGGGCGCCGACGGCTTCGAGTGGGGCTACGAAGGCACCGGCCCTGCGCAGCTTTCGCTGGCGCTCCTCAATGATCTTCGGGGGCCAGACGACGCACTGAAGCTGTACCGCGTGTTCATGGAAGTCGTCGTTGCTGAGCTTCCGCCCGAGGGCTGGGTGCGCGATGAGAGCGACTTCGAGCGCCGCCTGGGCGAACTGGTCGTGGTGCCGATGGACCTGGAGACGCTTCTCAAGAAGGTACGCGGGGAGATCTGAGCGGAATGGTCGCGGTTACCGACCTGCTGCGACGGCAGGATCCGGCGGCGCCGGCGCTGTACTACGCTGGCAAGGCCATGACCTACGGAGAGCTGGAACGCATGAGCGCCCGCCTCGCCGGCGGCCTGTCGCAGCTCGGCGTCGGCCCGGGCGGCCGGGTGGCGATGTGGCTGCCAAACACGCCAGCCTATCTCGCGTTGTACCTGGCCTGTTGCCGCCTCGGCGCCATCGCGGTGGCGGTGAACACCCGCTTTCGCTCCGTCGAGGTCGCCGACATCGTTGGCCGATCCGGCGCCACGGTGCTGGTGATGTGGCCGGGCTTCCGCAACATCGATTTCCTTGGCCTGTTGGCCGAGGTCGATCCCGCCGCGCTGTCGAACTTGCGCGCCGTCGTCACCTATGACGAGGACGAGGACCAGCCGGCGCTGCCCGCCGGGCTCGACAAGGTTCAGCGCTTGAGCTTCGCCGAACTGGCCGGCGCCGCGCCGCGCGAGGCGGTCGATGGCGGCCGCGATAGCCCGTGCAACATCTTCACCACCTCCGGCACCACCAAGGCGCCGAAATTCGTCCTGCACGAACAGCACTCGATCGCCGACCATGCCGTCGAGGTCGTCGACGGCTTCGGCTACCACGAGGGCGCGATGTTGCAGGCGCTGCCCTTCTGCGGCGTCTTCGGTTTCACCCAGGCGGCCGCCGCGCTGGCTGGCGGCCGGCCGATGCTGCTGCAGAGCGCCTTCGACCCCAGCGCCGCGATCCGGATGATCGCCGAGCACGACGTGCGCCACATGAACGCAACCGACGACATGCTGCGCGCGCTGATCGACGCCGGGCCGATGGGCAACATCCGCGTCGTCGGTTCCGCTGCCTTCAATGCCGGCTTCGACAAGCTGGTGGAAGACTGCGATGCCAAAGGCATCACCGTGATCGGCCTCTACGGCATGAGCGAGGTGCAGGCGCTGTACAGCCGTCAGCCGGAAAGCCTGCCGTTGCCCGACCGGGTGATGGGCGGTGGCATTCCGGTTTCGGCCAGCGCTGGCGTGCGGGTTCGCGATCCGGACACTGGCGAACTGCTGCCGCACGACCAGCCGGGCGAGCTTGAATTGAAGGGCGCCAGCCAGATGGCGGGCTACGACGGCAATCCCGAGGCCACCGCCGAGACCATCACCGATGACGGGTTCGTCCGTACCGGTGACCTCGGCTACACGACCGCCGACGGCCGCTTCGTCTACCTGCAGCGCATGGGCGACGTGCTTCGGCTCGGCGGCTTCCTGGTCAGTCCGGCGGAGATCGAGGCGCACATCGAGCAGCGACCGGAGATCGGCCACGCTCAGGTGGTCGGCGTCGAGGCTCCCGCCGGCCGCCGCGCCTTCGCCTTCGTGGTGCCGGCGCCCGGCGCCCGCGTCTCCGAGGCCGAGGTCATCGCCCACTGCCAGGCCGGGCTGGCCAAGTTCAAGGCGCCGGTTGGTGTCGCCGTGCTGGACGAGTTCCCGACCACCAAGTCGGCCAACGGCACCAAGATTCAGCGCGCCCGCCTGCGCGACATGGCGGTCGAGGCCTTGCGGACCCGGAGCAGCGCATGAGCGCGGATGCGACGGGGCGCCGCCTGATCGGGATGCTGACGCCGTCATCCAACACGACGCTGGAGCCGGTCTGTGCCGCGATCCTGGCCGACTTGCCGGGCGTCAGCGCGCATTTCGGTCGCTTTCGCGTGACCCGGATCGCGCTCGCCGACGACGCGCTGGCACAGTTCGACCACACCGAACTGCTGCGCGCGGCGGAACTGCTGGGCGACGCGCGCTGCCAGGTGATCGCCTGGAACGGCACCTCGGCCGGCTGGCTCGGCTTCGAGCATGACCGCGACCTGTGCCGGCAGATCGAGGCGGCGACCGGTGCCAAGGCAACCACCACGACGCTTGCCAGCGCCGATCTATTTGCGCGCTGGGGGATGAAACGTATCGGGCTGGTCACGCCCTATACCGACGACGTGCAGGCCGCCATCGTCCATCACTATGGCGAAGAGGGCCTGGATTGCGGCGTCGAGCGCCATTTGGGCATCTCGGAAAACTTCGCTTTCTCCGAAGTGCCGCCCGATCGGCTGGCGACGATGTGCCGCGAGGTCGCGCCAGACGTCGACGCGGTGATGATCTACTGCACCAATCTCAACGGCGCCGCCGTCGCCGCCGAGGTGGAGGCCGAGATCGGCAAGCCGGTGGTCGACTCTGTCGCGCTCACCGTCTGGCATTGCCTGGACCGGCTCGGTGTCGACATGACGCCGGTGCGTTCCTGGGGACGACTGTTCACGTCATGAGCGCGCGCGCCGCCGTTCGTTGTCTGGTGCTGCTGCTGACCCTGGTCTTCCTGGCCGCCACGACGGCTGCGCAGGAATCGAAGCGGACGTCCCGGCCGTTCGGGACCCAGCTCACCGAATGGACGCGGGTGCTCGACCAGGCACAGGCCTATCTCGACGGCCCGCAACAGGTCGATGCCGAGATCGACGGCTGGATCACGCGGCTTGGCGAGCTGCTTCTGGAGGCTCGTACCGTTGCCGATCTCGGGCAGACCGAGCTTGGCAAGGCACAGGAACTGCTCGCCGCGCTCGGACCGGAGCCGAAGGAAGGCGAACCGCCCGAAACCGATGACGTTCGCGACGAGCGGAAACGGCTCACCGAGAGCGTCGCGCAGCTTCGCGCGCGGGTGACGCAGAGCGAGCTGACCATCGCGCGCGCCGAGCAGCTGCGGGCACGGCTCAGCGACGTGACCTTGTCCGGCTTCTTCGACAACCTCGGTCGTGCCTATCCCGCGCCGTTCGAGGCCGATACCTGGCGCGACGGTCTCGCGGACGCCTACCGGTTGGCGCGCGGGACCGCGCGGTCGGTGCTCGACTGGCGTGCCGAGCTGGCCCAGCGCAAGCAGGGCAACGTGATCTTCGTTCGCATCGTGCTGATCGTCCTGGCGGTGATGGCGATCGGCTGGATGTTGCGTCGGCTGCTGCTGCGCCGTTTCGGGCGCAATGCCGATCCGGAACCCAGCTATACCCGGCGCTTCGCGGCCGCGATCGCCGAGGCCGGCGCGCGCGGCCTGATCCCAGCCGCCCTGCTGCTCACCATCCTGCAACGCGCGTCGAGTCGCAGCGACCTGTTCTTCGGGCCGGTGGCGGACTACGTCGCGGCCGCCTGCCTGGGATTGATCGTCCTGGTGCTGGCGATATCGCTGCCGCGCGCCGTGCTGGCGCCGGCCAATCCGGTCTGGACGCTGATGCCGATCGAGGCGCGCTCCGCCAAGGCGCTGTGCCGCTGGATCGGGCTGGTCGGCGCGGTCTTTGCCGTCGACGTGGCGCTGATCGTCGCCTTCCATGACGCCGACATCTCGCCGGCGCTGCGCTCGATCTATGGCACGGTGACCGACCTGCTCGAAGGCGCCGGCATCCTGCTGTTGCTGCGCCCGGCGCTGTGGCGGTTGCAGAAACCGTCGGTCGGCCACGACGAAGACAAGGTCGAGGCGGCGGCGAACGCGCCGTTCTGGCCGGTCGTGCGCCTGCTGGTGGCGGTCGTCGCCATCGTCGGCATGATCGCCACGGTGATCGGTCACGCCGGTCTCGGCGACTACCTGATCAAGAACCTGGTCATTACCGGCCTGCTGGTCGGCGCGCTGTTCCTGATGCGCGGCGTCTTGCGCGAACTCGTCGGCATGGGACTGCGTGCAAGCCTGATCCGTCAGCAAGCCGGCCTCAGCCACCGTGCCCGGCAGTTGCTCAAGTTCTGGTTCCGGGCGCTGCTGGACCTGGTGCTGGTGCTGGGCGGTGTCGTGCTGGTGCTGCCCTTCTGGGGTGTCGCCTGGAGCACGCTCAGCGATGCCCTGGTGCTGCTCCTGGCCGGCTTCAAGATCGGCAACGTCACGATCTCGGTCACCGAGGTCGGCACCGCCATCGTGGTGCTGGCGGTCGGTCTCGTCCTCACGCGGATCCTGCGGCGCACGCTCGCTGAACGGCTGCTGCCGGAGACCAATCTCGACGTGGGCGTGCAGAACTCGATCGCCTCGGGCTTCGGCTATCTCGGCGTCCTGCTCGCCGGCACGATGGCGGTGGCGGCGCTCGGCATCGACCTGTCGAACATCGCGCTGATC
>CAZVLI010000265.1:1238-5994 GCA_964627965.1 uncultured Rhodospirillales bacterium | reverse complement strand
CTCTACACCGGCGAGCTGGTTGCCGGCTCGCTCGGCTCGACCGCGCGCATGGAATACACCGTCATCGGCGACACCGTGAACACCGCCGCCCGCCTGGAAGCCTATGCGTCGAAGGAAGTGAAGACGCCGCCCGGCTGGGACAGCCCGTGCCGCATCGTCATCGGCGCCGCCACCTGGGACCTGCTGGAAGGCAAGTACCAGGGCGTCGAGGTCGGCGAGATCAAGCTCAAGGGCAAGGACACCTTGATCAAGGCCTACCTGATGACCGGCCGGGGCGAGGCCGAAGAGACCCGCGCGGCGGCGGAGTAGCGACCTCGGTCCCGGTCGGCCCGCGGCATCGCGTTGCCCCTCGCGGTGTCGCCAAATATCATGCCGGTCGTTGTTCCGGTGAAGGAACGTGGGCTGAGCAAGCTGCAAACATGACCGACTACATCCCCCCGACGATCGACTGGGTACGCGAGCAGGTCGAGCTCTACGAGAGCAGTGGCGGCACGCAAGGCACGACGCTGCGCGACAGCGGCCTGCCCTGCATCCTCGTCACCCACAAGGGCAACAAGTCCGGCGGCATCCGCAAGATTCCGCTGATGCGTGTGAAAGTCGACGGCGGCTATGTGCTGGTCGGGTCCTATGGGGGACGGCCGAAGAACCCGGTCTGGGTCTACAACCTGCGCGCCAACCCGGATGTCGAGATCCGCGACGCGACCGACGTCTTCAAGATGCGCGTGCGCGAGGTGCCGGCCGGTGCCGAGCGCGACAAGCTCTGGGCGGCGTCGGCCGACGCGTTTCCGCCCTACACCGAGTACCAGGCCAAGACCGACCGCCTGATCCCGGTATTCATCGCCGAGGCGGTGTAGCTCCAGGCGTGGCAGGGGTTCTCGCCGGTGATCCGTTCGTCCGGCGAACGTCGGTTGGTCGCCGTTTCCGGGTGTCGGCCTAGGGCCAGCGTAGAAACAGCTCGAGGTTCAGCTCCATCGCCTGGCGGTGCAGTCGCGGCCAGCATGGCGGACCGATGACCACCTGGCCGATCAGGGCGTAGTACAGGAGCCGCGCGCGGCGGCGGAGTAGCCTCAGACGTAGGCGCGATACGTCTCGCCACCGGGCCCCAACCGCTCGGCCAGGAAGTCGATCAGCCGCCGCACCGCCGGGCCGGCGCCGCGCCGGCTCGGATAGACCGCGTAGGCAATCGCCGGTGCCGGCGCCCAATCCGGCAGCAGCTCGACCAGCGTGCCGTCGTCGATCTCGCGAAAGCCGGCCGAGCGCGGCACTTGCGCGAACCCGAGCCCGGCGATGGCCGCCTGGCGCAACGCCACCATGCTGTCCGACATGAAGCGCGGCTTCGGCTGTACTTGCACCTCGTCGCCGTCCGGCCCGCGGAAGTTCCACGGACGCACGCCGGCCGGCGTGCCCATGCCCAGGCACAGACCGGGATCGAGATCGCGCGGGCTCGCCGGTGCCGGTACCTGCCGGAGCAGGGTCGGACTGGCCACCAGCACCACCGGGCTGGTGCCGATGCGCCGCGCCACCACGTCGGCGTTCTCCAGCGTGCCGCCGGCAAAGCGGATGGCGAGGTCGATACGCTCCTCCACCACGTCGACGAAACGGTCGGTCAGGCCCATCGCGATGGTGACCTTGGGATAGCGATCGCAGAACTCGGCCAGCAGCGTCGCCAGCACCCGCTCGCCGAACAGTACGGAGGTGTTCACCCGGACGAGCCCGCTCGGCTCGGCCGCGGCTTCGCGCACCAGCGCTTCGGCCGCCTCCGCCTCGGCGATCATCGCCTGCGCCCGGCGGAAGACCTCCTCGCCGGTCGGCGTGATCACGAAGCGGCGCGCGCCGCGATGCAGAAGTTGCGTCTGCAGCCGTGCCTCCAATGCCGCGACGCGTCGGCTCAACCGCGACTTGGGAATGCCGGTGGCGCGCTCAGCCGCCGCGAAGCCGCCGGCCTCGACCACACGCGCGAAGAAGTAGAGATCGTCCAATCGTTCCATTTTTGCAACGTAATGTGCCGTATATCGCACTCGAAACCACAGGTCGTTGCAAAGATATATCCGTCAGCTCACCGAACCAAGGGAGACGGACGATGACCAACCCGATCGATATTCTCGCCCTCAGCGGCAGCCTGCGGCGTGATTCCTTCAATACCGGCCTGCTGCGCGAGGCGCAGAAGCTTGCCCCGGCCGGCGCCACGGTCGAGATCTACGACTACCGCGACTTGCCGCTCTACGACGGCGATGTGGAGGATGCCGGGTTTCCGGCCGCCGCGACCCGACTGAAGGACCGGGTGCGCCGCGCCGACGCCATTCTGATCGCCACGCCGGAGTACAACTTCTCGGTGCCGGGCGTGCTGAAGAACGCGCTGGACTGGGCCTCGCGCCCCTATGGCGAGAGCGTCTGGGCCGGCAAGCCGCTGGCCATCATCGGTGGCGGCGGCGGCCTCGGCACGGCGCGGGCCCAGGCGCACTTGCGCGAGATGGCGCACGGCCTCGACATGCGGGTGCTGCGCCGCCCGGAGGTGTTCGTCGCCAACGTCTGGGAGAAGCTCGGTCCGGACGGCGAACTCACCGACCCGGTCACCCGCGACCTGATCGCGCAGGCCGTCGCAGCGCTGGCCGCCGAAGTCCGCACGCCGGAGAAGGTGGCGGCATAGAGGTCATCGTCGGGCGCGGCATATCCGTCGCGCCCGATCGCCTCTCGATCAGGCGTAGTAGGGGTTCTCGCCGCTGGCGTGGTCGGAGACGTCGATGATCTGGGTGATCGACGGGACCTCGCGCTTGATCTCGATCTCCACGCCCTGGCGCAGCGTGGCGTCGGCCATGCCGCAGCCCTGGCAGCCGCCGCCCATGCGGATGTAGGCGGTGTCCTGGCGCAGGTCGAGAAGCTCGATATAGCCGCCGTGCGCCGCCACGCCCGGGTTGATCCGCTCGTCCAGCAGGCGCTGGATCGCTTCCGCCTCCGGGCTGTCGAGCTGCGGCTCACCGGGCGGCAGCACCGAGACCGACTGCGGCGGCGCGGTGTCGGACTCGTAGGCGACCGCCTCCACTTCCGGGATGTAGTGCTTCACGATGTTGGCGATGGCCTGCTTTCGGCCGGCGGCGTTGCCGGGACCGGTGAGGTCGAACAGCGCCAGATTCTCGCGAAAGCCGATCAGCTCGATGGCGGCGCCGTAACCTTCGATGGCCGGCCGGATGCGGTCGTCGAGGATTTTCTCGATCCGCACCACGACTTCTTCGTCGCTGGCGTCCCAGCCGGCCTCGATCGGAGGCTCGTAGGCCTCCGCGACGCTGGGCCGACCGCTCATGAAGTGCTCCATGATCGCGCCCAGCACCGGCGGCTTCAGGTGCTGCCAGGCGATGTGCTCGGTCTTCGCGATTTCCAGCGCGTCGGGCTCCAGCGTCACCGCCGCGACCCCGTCGACGCCGAGCAGCAGGCGGGCCAGCGGCGAGTCCGTCGCCGCGTCGCCCGCCACGTAGTGCCGGCTCGGCTGGTCTTCGGCCAGCACCTCGCGACCCGGCAGGAAGCGCAGCCGGGCCGGATCGCCAGTGGTCTCGGTCTGGATGAACATCGCTGGCTCTTGGCCGCCCTTCTAGAATCCGATGGTCGCCCCGCCGTTAATGCCGAGGCGCTGACCGGTAATATAGGAAGCCGCGTCGGAGAGCAAAAAGCAGACCGGCTTGGCCACCTCGTCCGGCCCGGAAAACCGCTGCATCGGGATCTGCGACATGTAGCGGTCGCGGAATTTCTCGCCGCGGATGGTCTCGGTCATCTCGGTCTCGACCAGGCCGAAGCAGACCGAGTTCACCCGGATGCCGAAGCGGCCCCACTCGCGCGCCGCGCTCATCGAGATGCCGAGCACGCCGGACTTGGCGGCGCCGTAGTTGATCTGGCCGACGGTGCCGCGGGTGCCGGCGTCCGACGACACGTTGACGATGGCGCCCGGCGCGTCCTCGCCGCCCTTGGCCCGCTCGATCAGGTGCCGGCCGACGGCCTGGTTGCACAGGAACACGCCGGTCAGGTTGACGTCGATCACGTCCTGCCACTGCTTCATCGACATCTTGTCGATCATCGCCGCGCGAACGATGCCGGCATTGGCCACCAGCCCGTCGACCTGACCGAAGTCGCCGATCACCTGGGCGACCATGTCCTGCACGTAGCCGGGATCGGCGACCGAGCCTTCGTAGGCTTTGGCCTTGCCGCCGATCTTCTCCGCCGCGTCCTTCACGCCAGGCTGCAGGTCGACCATCGCGACGTTTGCGCCGAGGTCGGCGGCCAGGCGCGACACCGCCTCGCCAATGCCCTGCGCCGCGCCGGTGACGATGATCGTGCGCCCTTCCAGGCTCATCGGGTTGACCATGTGACGTCTCCTCTTCGAATTTCTTGTCGATTGCTGCCGTCGAGCATACCGGCGCGCCGGTGACGGCAATAGGGTCGGGCGTTCAGGTGTTGGCCGGCCCGCTGGTTGCGACCGGGGCGACGGTCGTCTCGCCCTGGCGCCGGATTTGCGCCTCGCGGTGCGCGATGTAGCTGGCGCTGGCGAAGATGATCGCGCCGCCAACCCAGACCCAGATGTCCGGCACCTCGCTATAGATGAAGAAGCCGATCGCCGCCGCCCATACCAGGGTCAGGAACTTGATCGGCTGCGTCACCGTGACGTCGGCCTCCTTCAGCGCCCTGATCCAGCACAGATGCGCCCCGGTCGCGACCAGCGCGGTCATGCCCAGAAGCGCGAGGTTGGTCCAGCTCGGCGTCTGCCAGACGA
>CAZVLI010000265.1:0-1228 GCA_964627965.1 uncultured Rhodospirillales bacterium | reverse complement strand
TCACGGCGGGGATCAGCGCGAAGGCGCTCACGGTGAGCGTCTGGTAGGTGACGATCGTCGCCGTGCCCTCGTGCCGCGAAAGGCTCTTGGCGATCAGCTCGGAGATCGCGAACAGCGGCGACGACACCAGCATGCAGATCACGCCGACGTCGATCGCCGAGAAGCCGGGACGGATCACCACCAGCGTGCCGGCGAAGCCCATCAGCACCGCGCCGATGCGCCGGGCATGCAGCCGCTCGCCCAGGAACAGCACCGCGCCAACGGTGGCGAACAGCGGCGAGGTGAAGCTGAGCGCGGTGATGTCGGCCAGCGGGATGCGGGTCAGCGCGAAGAACCACAGCAGCACGCCGGTGGTATGCAGGGCCCCGCGCAGGATGTGCCAGTGCAGCCGCTCGGTACGGAGCTGTCCGACGCGGCCGCCAAGGAAGAACGGCGCCAGCAGGAAGATCGAGAAGGCGTAGCGGATGAACCCGGCCTGCAGCGGGTCCATCGTCTCGGTCACATAGCGCAGAATGCCGGTCATCGCCGAGAACCCGACGCCGGACAGCGCCATCCAGCCGATGGCCTTGAGGGCGTTGTTCGGGCGTGACGCGGCGGCGGTCTCTGCGGAACTCATGCGACCTGGAACTTGTGGCGGAAGTTCCGACTACCTCGCACGTTTGCGCCGGCGCCGCCAGCGACGCGCGCGCATAGGCGGCATGCGCGGGAAGCGGCTATGATCCGCGAGCGCGGGGCCGGCCCGCGCCAACAACGATACGTCGAGGGAGTTGGGCATGGAGGACGTCGCGGCAGCGCTGGAACAGGCGCGGGCGGTCGGTATGACGGTGTCTGTCTGGGCGCAGGTGGCGCCGGACCGGCTGGCGGTCGATTCCTATGCCGGCGCGCGGACCTATGGCGAGCTGAACGCGAATGCCAACCGGCTGGCCCGGCTGCTGCGCGCGGCCGGCATTGGCGCCGGCGACGGCGTCGCCATGCTGATCTCCAACCGGTCCGAGTTCTGCGAGGTGAACTACGCCTGCCAGCGTATCGGCGCGCGCCTGACCCCGATCAACTGGCATCTGGTCGGCGAGGAGGTGGCCTACATCGTCGAGGACAGCGAGGCCAGGGCGCTGATCGCCGATGTCCGCTTTGCGGCGGCTGCCATTGAGGCGGCGGCGTCGGACCGGCTCGACGTGAAGCTCGCGGTCGGCGGTGCCATCGATGGCTTCGACGACTACGTGACGGCGCT
>CAZVLI010000264.1:0-5999 GCA_964627965.1 uncultured Rhodospirillales bacterium | reverse complement strand
CGAACTGCTGGCGATGCAGGAACGGCTGCTGGCCAGCCGCGATGTGCTGCGGCGCACGGAGGTCACCGCGCCGGTCGACGGCCGGGTGGTGGAATTGCGGTTCAAGACCGCTGGCGGCGTGGTCGGGCCGGGCGAGCCGATCCTGGATATCGTGCCGATCCGCGACGAGTTGCTGGTCGACGCGCGGGTCTCGCCGCTCGACATCGACGTCGTCCGCGCCGGCCTGGAGGCCCGCGTGCACCTGCTGGCGTATCGCCAGCGCAGCCTGCCGCAGATCGGCGGCATCGTGCGCCAGGTCTCCGCCGACAGCATCGTCGACCAAGCCACCGGGCAGCGTTACTTCCTCGCGCGGGTCGAGGTCGACCCGGAGGGCCTCGCGACATTGCCCGAGGGCGTACCGCTCAGCGCCGGCATGCCGGCGGAGGTCCTGATCAAGACCGGCGAGCGTACGTTGTTGAATTACTTGGTGGAACCGCTGCTCGACTCGGTCCGCCGCAGCTTCCGCGAAGACTGAGCAAACCTACCTGTCGGCATCCTTAACAACTGGATGACGCGAAAAGGGCAGGAATTGCGCCGTCGGCGGCGCTGGCCCCCAGACCTGGTGTCGGAGGGCTTTACAGTTTCCCATTCGGCAGTTCTGTTTTTCCGGCTAACTAGTTGATTTTACTGGCGTTAAGAATCTGGCACGAATTTCGCTACTAAGGGCGCAACCAAGGGAAAGCATCTCGCAACGTCGAGAACCAGCACCGGATTGACGGCCGGTGCGAGCCCGTCAGTTCGGCGGGTCTGGTTTCGGTAAGGAGATGGCGATGCTTTCCCGGACTCTCAAAACGCAACTGGTTTGCGGTGTGGCTGCAACGGCTCTGTTGGCCACGGCTACGATTTCTTCTGCTGACGCGGCTGCGGTCCGCAGCGGCTTTAACACCAGCACCCTGGCGGCGAACGACGACGGCTCGACCGGCTTCGTCAGCTTTGGCTTCGGTGCCGACATCAACTTCTTCGGCACGAACTATGGCGGTGGTTTCGTCAACAACAACGGCAACCTGACCTTTGGAAATGACCTGGGCACGTTCCCGCCGTTCAACCTGACCGGCAACACCGGTATCCCGATCATTGCCCCGTTCTTCGCGGACGTGGACACACGCACGAATGGTGATCCGGACAGTGCTCCGGTGAGGTACGGCACCGGCACGGTCGACGGCCGCGACGCCTTCGGCGTGAGCTATGTCGATGTTGGCTACTTCTCGGTGCAGGCCGACCGGTTCAACAGCTTCCAGCTGGTGATCATCGACCGCTCGGACCTCGGGGCCGGCTTCTTTGACATCGAGTTCAACTACGACGAGATCACCTGGGAAGCCGGTTCGGCCAGCGGTGGTTCCGGCGGTTGCGGTGGTACTTCGGCTTTCGTCGGCTACTCCGCGGGCACCGGTGCGGCCGGCACCTTTGCGCAGCTTGCCGGCTCGGGCGTCAATGGCGGCCTGGTCGACGAAGGCAGCGCTTGCGATACGGGCAATGCGAACGCGACGACCTCGCTCGTGGCGAACAGCCTGAACAGCAATGTCGACGGCCGGTACATCTTCCAGGTCCGCGAGGGCGGTATCGTCGAAGAGCCGATCATCGACGATCAGCGCGACGACGTGCCGGAGCCGGGCACCCTGGCTCTGTTCGGCCTCGGTCTGCTGGGCTTCGCCGGCCTGCGCCGGCGCCTCAGCCGCGGGTAAGGCGCGCGCTCGACGCGACGACTTGCATCGCCTCATGGAACGGCGGCCCCCGGCGGGGCCGCCGTTTCCTGTTTCCTTCAGCGAGGCGATGAAGACACGAAAAAGGGCGGCCGCAAGGGCCGCCCTTTTTCGTTGCGTGCCGTGTCCTCAGAAGACGTTGAAGTCGCCGGCGTCGAGCTCGCCTGGCGTGACGTTGTTCAGCGTGATCTGGGTGGTCGGCGTATCCTCGAAGGTGATGACCGAGTTGCCGCCGACGTTGGTGATCGTGAGGCCGTCGAAGCTGCTGATGTTGGTGTCGCCGGTGTCGATGGTCACGGTGTCGGTGCCGGGCGTGAAGTCGGTGACCACGTCGGCGCCCTGGCCCTGGGCGAAGATGAAGACGTCGGAGCCGGCACCGCCGGTCAGCGTGTCGTTGCCCGGTCCGCCGATCAGCGTGTCGTTGCCGGTGCCACCGTTCAGCGAGTCGAAGCCGGCATGGGCGACGATCTGGTCGTCGCCGCCGTCGCCCATCAGGGTATCGTTGCCGCCCTGGCCCCGCACGGTATCCGCGTCCTCGCCGCCGGAGACGAAGTCGGCACCGGAGTTGCCGGCCACCGTGTCGCTGCCATCGGCGCCGACGACACTGTCGTTGTTGCCGCCGCCGACCAGCGAGTCGTCGCCGTCCTCGCCCATCAGCGTGTCGTCGTTGAACTGTCCCTTCAGCGTGTCGTTGCCGGCGCCGCCGGAGACCATGTCGTTGCCGATATTGCCGAACAGGCTGTCGTTGCCAAGGCCGCCGAGCAACGTGTCGTCGCCATCCTGGCCATAGACACGGTCGACGCCGTCGTTGCCGTTCAGGCTGTCGGTGCCGTCGCCGCCGGCCAGGATGTCGTTGCCAGCACCGCCGTCCAGCGTGTCGTTGCCGGCGAAGGCGAAGATCGTGTCGTCGGCGGTGCCCGAACCGAGGCTGTCGTCGCCGGCCAGGGCATCCATGGTCAGGGTGGTGCCGTTCAGGTTCGCGGCCGACAGGTTGAGGCCGGTGAAGGCGAACAGCGCCGAGTTGCCGCTGTCACGTATCGTGACCGCCGTGACTGTACCGCCGTTGATGACATTGCTGCCGTCGTAGGTCATGCCGGTCCCGGTGAAATCCAGGATCATGCTGTTGGTCAGCGTGATCGTGTACTTGGTCGGCGTGAAGGTATCGACCGATGCGATGGCCACGCCGTCGATCGACGGGTAGCCGGTCGCGTCCATGATCAGCTGGAAGTTGTTGACGACGACGAGGTTGGCCATGGCTTGTGGTGCCGTCCATTCTTGTGGGGTGCACAGGTTAGCCGATCGCTGCGTCGGGCGCAGTGATGGCTCTCACCCTGCAACATGGCGCCGAATGTGGAGATTGTAAGGCGGCAAGACGACGCGGCAGTGGTCCCGGCCCGGCAAGCGGGGCATGATAGGCGGCCCCCGCGCCAGCGATCCGTACGTACGAAGGAGAACCGACCGTGACCCGCACGCCCGCCTCGACCGCCTTGACCCGCTTCCGGGTGCTCGACCTGACCCGGGTTCGCGCCGGACCGACCTGCGTGCGGCAGCTCGCCGACTGGGGCGCCGACGTGATCAAGATCGAGCTGCCGGAGGCATTGGAGGTCGGCGAGGGCATGGGCGGGCCGCGCCACGGCCCGGATTTCCAGAACCTGCACCGCAACAAGCGGGCGATGTCGCTGAACCTGAAGGATCCGGAAGGCATCGCCATCCTGCATAAGCTGGTGGAGGGCGCCGACGTCATCGTCGAGAACTACCGTCCGGACGTGAAGCATCGCCTCGGCATCGACTACGAGAGCCTGAAGAAGATCAACCCGCGGCTGGTCTACGGCTCGATCTCCGGCTTCGGCCAGGACGGGCCCTACGCGACACGGCCGGGTTTCGATCAGATCGCGCAAGGCATGGGCGGGCTGATGTCGATCACCGGCCTGCCGGGCCAGGGGCCGGTGCGTGCCGGCATCCCGATCGCCGACCTGACCGGCGGCCTGTTCTGCGCGCTGGGCATCCTGGTGGCGCTGCTGGAGCGCGAGCAGTCCGGCGAGGGGCAGTGGGTGCAGAGTTCGCTGCTGCAGGCGCAGATCATGATGCTGGACTTCCAGGCGGCGCGCTGGCTGGTCGATCAGCACGTGCCGCAGCAGGCTGGCAACGACCATCCGACCAGCATCCCGACCGGCGTGTTCCCGACCAGCGACGGCCACATCAACATCGCCGCCGCCGGCGACGCGATCTGGCGCCGCTTCTGCACCGCCATGAACCACGAGGAATGGCTGCAGAACCCGGACTACGAGACTGGTGCGGCGCGTTCCAAGAACCGCGCCGCACTGAACGCGGAGATCGCCGCGGTCACCGAGACCAAGACCAGCGCGGAGTGGATCGACATCATGAACGAGGCCGGCGTGCCGACTGGGCCGATCTATTCGATCGACCAGGTCTTCGCCGACCCGCAGGTCAAGCACCTGGAGGCGGCCTTGCCGGTGCAGCACCCGGCACGCGGCGAGATCGAGCTGGTGGCGCAGCCGGTGAAGCTGTCCCGCACGCCGTCAACGTTGGTCACCGCCGGGCCTGACCGAGGCGAGCAGACCGACGAGATCCTCGGCGAGCTCGGCTTCGATGGCGATGCCATCGCCGACCTGCGCAAACGCAACATCATCTGATTTCCGACGACACCGACAATCTGGGAGTACCCGCATGGGCGCCGCGTTGCAGCTCAACACCGACCGCATGATCGCCGAGAAAGACGGCGGCATCGGCTGGATCACCTTCAACAACCCGGCCCGGCACAATGCCGTGTCGGTGGCGATGTGGGAGGCGATCCCGCAGATCCTCGACGACTACGAGAACGACCCGGACGTGCGCGTGGTAGTGCTGAAGGGCGCCGGCGAGAAAGCGTTTGTCTCCGGCGCCGACATCTCCGAGTTCGGCGAGCGGCGCAACTCGCCGGAAGCCGTGGCCGAGTACAACAGGATCTCCGGCGACGCGCATGTCCGCCTGCAGAAATGCCCGAAGCCAGTGATCGCGATGATCCGCGGCTACTGTTTCGGCGGCGGCACCGGCATCGCTGTGACCTGCGACATGCGCATCGCGTCGGACGACGCGATCTTCGCGGTGCCGGCGGCCAAGCTCGGCCTGGGCTACGCGGCCGACGGCATCAAGCGGCTGATGGACCTGGTCGGACCGTCCTACGCCAAGGAGATTTTCTACACCGCGCGGCGGTTCACGGCCGACGAGGCGCACGGCATGGGGCTCGCTAACCGGGTGGTGCCGGCGGCGGAGCTGGAAAGCTACGTGCGCGACTACGCCACGACCATCGCCGGCAACGCGCCGCTGACCATCGGGGCGGTGAAGATCGCGGTGGCGGAACTGCTGAAGCCGGACGACGAGGCCGATCTGTCGCTGGCCGACGCCGCCGTCGACCGTTGCTTCAAGAGCAGCGACTATGTCGAGGGCCGCACCGCTTTCATGGAGAAGCGGAAGCCGAACTTCCAGGGTCAGTAAGCCGCTCCAGCGCCGGCAGCAGGCAGCGGGCCAAAAGGCTGACGCTGCCGGCCGCGGCCATCACGATGGCCATCGCCATCGGGCCGTCGTCGTGGCTTAGCGCCTGTACCGCCAGGCTGGCGACGGCGGCCAGTCCGAACTGGGTAACGGAATAGGTCGAGGCGGCCGCGCCGGCGTTCGATGGGAAGCGCGCGAGCAGCTCGGCCAGGCAGTTGGCGCCGAGCATCGGCAGCATGCCCACGAAGCAGAACAGGCACACCGCGACGCCGGCGACATCGCCCCAGCCGGTCAGCGCCGCGACCACCAGCATCCAGCCCGACGCGCACACCACCGCGGCCGACACCGCCATGATCGGCCCGGTGCCCATGCGCGTGAGCAGCTTCCGGTTCAGCAGGTTGGCGAACAGGATCGCCAGGATGTTGAGCGCGAAGAGCAGCGCGAAGGCGTCCGGCGACAGGCCGAAGTGACGCTGATACACGATCGGCGACGCCGTGATGTAGGCGAACATGCCGCCGAAGGCCGTGGTGCCGCAGACGACATAGCCGAGCGAGACCGGCTCGCTCAGCACCCGGGCGTAGCCGAGGAATGCCTTGCCGATGCCGCCGCGCAGCCGTCGGTTGGGTGGCAGTGTCTCGGGTAGCAGGAACAGCACCGCCGCCAGGCTCAGGCAGCCGAAGCCGACCAGCACCCAGAACACGGCGCGCCAGCCGGCCAGGTTCAGCACCTGGGCACCGACGATCGGCGCCACCAGCGGTGCCAGGGCCA
>CAZVLI010000263.1:3537-6014 GCA_964627965.1 uncultured Rhodospirillales bacterium | reverse complement strand
GTCTTTACGAAACCACCTACGCCCCCGACCTGGTGCCCGACCTGGACGCCATCGGCGAAGCCACCGCCGCGCTGAAGGCCGATCACGACGGCCCCGCCCCGTGGTGGCGCCGTCTCAACGCCACCGACGTGCCTGCGCTGCTCTACCTGTCGCCGACCGCCGACGCGTTGCCGCAGGCGGGCACCGCGCTGGATGTCGGCGCGCACAATGGCGAGACCCTGGCGTGGCTCACCGCCGCCGGTTTCGAGGCGGAAGGGCTGGAACCGAACGCGGTCTCCGCCCGCGCCGCCGCCGACCTCGGCTTCGCGGTACGCCAGGAGTCACTCGAGAATGCCGACCTGCCGCCGAACCGCTATGACCTCGTGACGCTGTCTTGCGTCATCGAGCACCTGCCCGACCCGGCCGAGGCCCTGCGACGACTCTACCAGGCGCTGAAACCGGGTGGCCGGCTACTGCTCACCACCCACAACCTGGCCAGCCCGTGGCGGCGCGTGTTCGGACGGCGCTGGATCAACTGGCACCCGCCCTTTCATCTGCACCACTTCGACACCAAGGCCCTGTGCCGACTGGCCGCGACCAACGGCTATCGCGTCCGGCACGTGGAGACCCGAACCCCCGTCTACTGGCTGGTCTATTCCTGGCGTGGCGAGGACGCGGCGCCACCGCCGCCGCGCAAGCTCATCCGGCTGGGGCGCTTTGCCCGCTTCATCGACCGGTTGTTTGGCGGCGACTGCCTGATCCTGATCCTGGAACGCCCCGCATGAGCGCCGCCAACGAGGCCGCGGCGGCGACGCAGGAAACCGAACTCGACCTGCTCGCCGCCTTCGCCGCCGCCCTGCCGGCCCATCATGTGGTCGACGTCGGTGCCGGGCACGGGCTGGTGCTGGAGCGGCTGCGCGGGGTGGTACCCCACGCCCGTTTCGACGCGTTCGAGGCCCTGCCGGCGCATGCCGAGGCGCTGGAGAACCGCTTCGCGGGCCAGCCGAACGTGCACATCCACCGTATCGCCATCGATCGCATCGACGGCGAGGCGCAGTTCCATCTGGCACAGGGTCAGGACGGCCAGCGGCAGGACTACTTCCACAGCCTGCACCGCTTCGACGACACCGAGACCACGACCTGGACCGAGACGCTGAGCGTGCCGGCGCGCGCGCTGGGCAGCCTGGTCGAGGGCGGAACCCTGCCGGTGCAGGTCGACATCCTGAAGGTCGATACCGAGGGCCACGACGGTGCCGTGATCGAGGGGCTGGGCGCGCTTGACTGTGCCGTGATCATGGTCGAGTACTGGACCGATTTGCCGGCGGTAATCGGCCGCTGCCCGTGGCGGCTGGAGGACATGGCGGCCGATCTGCGTGCGCGTGGGTTCGGCGATTATGTCTTCATCAAGCGGCGTGACGAGTACGAAACGGTGCAGGTCAACATCCCCGATTGCGAGCCCGGCGAGTGGGGCAACGTGCTGTTCGTGGCGCGGCGCGCGGCCGACCGGCTGATGCCGCTGGCATATCGTGCCGCCGCCGACGCCCAGAACCGCCTGATCGGGCAGGCCGACGGCTACCACGCCATCTGTCGCGAGCGTCAGGTGGTGATCGACGAACTGGCCGCGGCGCTGGCGGCAAAGGGATGATGCGCGCCGAAACCACCGCCGCGGCGCCACCGGCTGGCCGCTTCGCACTGTTCGACCAGGCACCACCGGCGCCGGGCGAGGCCGCCGCCTCGCTCTACGAGACCTTTGACGCGGTGCGCCAGGCGGCCAACACCAGCACCGCCGCCTGGACCAAGCATCCGACCGTGCGCGAGTACGCCGGGGTTATGTTCTGGTCGATCCGTCGGCTCGAGTACGGTTTCGCCGCCGACGCGCTCGCCGCCATCGAGGCCAGCAGCGACGGACCTCTCGACATCCTCGACCTCGGCTGCGGCGTGGTGCCGCTGGCGGAATGGGCGGCCCAGCGCGGCCACCGCGTGGTCGCGCTGGACCCTCTGGTCGACGAGGTGGCGCTGGTCGCCAACGCCGGCGCGCCCTACGACAACGGCGTCGGCTACCTCGCCGCGCGCGGCGAGGCCCTGCCTTTCGCCGATGCCAGCTTTGACGCGGTGCTGTGCGTGTCGGTGCTGGAGCACATGGTGCACGGCCACGACCACATGACGCTGCGCGAGATCGGCCGCGTGCTGCGCCCCGACGGCTTCCTGGCGCTGACCTTCGACGTCGGCCCGACCCGCCCCGGCAACGACGCGCGGCGCAATCTCGACCATCCGTTTGACCCGACCCAAGCGAAGGCGCTGCTCGCCACCGCCGCAACGACGTTTCAGCTCGACACCGACGCCCTGCCGCCAGCGGTCGACTCCCTCGACTGGAACCAGGTGCACGATTTCTGGCGCCGCCAGGCCGAGACCGACGGCCGCGCCGGCCAGGATCCGCGCGACTACCTAGACGTCGGCGGCCTGCTGCGCCGCCGCGCCGATGCCGCGATGCCGGCCAA
>CAZVLI010000263.1:2466-3527 GCA_964627965.1 uncultured Rhodospirillales bacterium | reverse complement strand
GAGGCCGCCACCGCGCTATATCGCCAAACGGCGGTCGCGCGCGCGGAGGCGGCCGAGCGGCTCGACGTCATCGAGGAGCTGGAGCAGGCGGCGAAGGAGCGCGAGGCTCGGCTCGACGAACTGCACGCCGCCGAGACCGACCGACAGGCCCGAGAGGCGGCGCTGGCCGAATCCATCGAGGCCGAGCGCGCGACCCTGGCCGACCGGCAGGCGCTCTACGAAGACCTGAACCGCCAGCTCGAACTCGCGACGCAGCGGCTGATCGACCTGGAGGTGCGGCAGTCCACGCGGATCAGCCGCACCCTGCCGCGCCGCATCGCCCGGATGATCGTCGGCCCGGTGCGCAGCGCACTGCGCACGCGGTTGGGGGTGCTGTTCCAGTTCCCGGCACAGAGCCTGCTGCTGCCGCCGGAGTACGCGGCGACCCCAGTTCCGACGACGCAACCGAAGGTTTCGATCGTCACCCCGTCCTTCCGCCAGGGCCAGTTCATCGAGCGCACCATGCTGTCGGTGCTGGACCAGAGCTATCCGAACATCCAGTACGTGGTGCAGGACGGCGGCTCCGACGACGAGACGGTCAACGTCCTGGAACGCCACGCCGAACGCCTGGCGCACTGGGAATCGTCGCCGGACGACGGCCAGACCGACGCCATCAACAAGGGGTTCGTCCACACCGACGGCGAGATCATGGCGTGGCTGAATTCCGACGACACGCTACTGCCCGGCGCCGTCGCCTATGTCGTGGACTATTTCAACCGCCACCCGGAGGTCGACATGGTCTACGGCCACCGCGTGATCATCGACGACGAGGACCGGGAGGTCGGCCGCTGGGTGCTGCCGCCGCACAGCGCCAAGGCGCTGAAACTGGCCGACTTCGTGCCGCAGGAGACGCTGTTCTGGCGCCGCCGCGTCTGGGACAAGGTCGGCGGGCTGGACCAGGATTTCCACTTCGCGATGGACTGGGACTTCCTGCTGCGGGCCCAGGCAGCGGGCTGCCGAATCGTGCGCCTGCCGCGCTTCCTCGCCTGCTTCCGGGCGCACGCGGCCCCGCCGACCCCCGT
>CAZVLI010000263.1:0-2456 GCA_964627965.1 uncultured Rhodospirillales bacterium | reverse complement strand
ACGAGGCACAGAAGACGGCCGTCGAGATCGGCGAGCGCGGCGCGGAGGAGATGCGCAAGCTGCGGGTCCGCAGTTTCGGCCACGAGCCCAGCCGGGCCACCGTCACCGCCCGCCTGCGCCCCTACTTCCTGCATCATGCCGTGCTGCATCTCGGCTACCGGCTTGGCCTGATCCGGTACTAGGCTAGGGCCATGGAGCAAGCCTTGCCGCCTCCGCCGCTAGTCACCGTGGTGACGCCGAACCTGAATGGTGGCCGTTTCCTCGGCCAAGCCATCGCTTCGGTCGCCGCGCAGGGCTACGCACGCGTGCAGCATATCGTCGTCGACGGCGGCTCGACCGACGACAGCCATGCGGTGCTCCGGGCCAACGAGGACAAGGTGACGTGGTGGGTCGATCCTGGCAGCGGCCAGTCGGCCGCGCTCGCCGCCGGCTTCGCCCGCGCCGAAGGCGATTTCATCACCTGGCTCAACGCCGACGACCTGTACCGGCCCGGCGCGTTGCTGGCGATGGTACAGGCGCTGATGCGGAACCCGGACGCCGGGCTGGTCTACGGCGATGCCGACTTCGTCGACGCGGACGGCGGATTCATCCGTCACGCCGCACATGTCGAGGACTTCAGCTACCGCCGCCTGCTGAACGATCTCGACTTCATCGTGCAGCCGGCCAGCCTGTTCCGCCGCGATGCTTATGAGGCGGTCGGCGGCCTGGACCGGCAACTGCACTACGCCATGGACTACGACCTGTGGCTGAAGCTCGGTGCGCGCTACGACGTGATCCGCCTGCCGCAGACGCTCGCCGCCTATCGCCTGCACGGCTCGGGCAAGACCGAGACCGCCGGCTTCGCGCGCATCGCCGAGGTCGAACAGGTCGCTCGCCGGCACGGCGCCCGTGGCCTGCCATCCAACTTCGCCATCGAGAAGGCGGCGCTCTACTGGCACGAGCGCAGCCTGCGCGGCGCCGCGATGACGGCGGCGACCCTGCTGGCCGCGCCCGGCGCTCTGCGCGAACTGGCCAGCCGCCGCTTCTGGCGCGTGTGGCGCGCCGGCCGCCCGGCGGGAGCGGCATGATGTCCGGCAACCCCGCCGTCACCGTCGTCATCCCGACGCTGAACCGGGCCGAGCTGGTGCCGCAAGCGGTCGCCAGCGTCCTGGCGCAGGACTTCGAGGATTTCGAACTGCTGGTGGTCGACGACGGCTCCACCGAGGACATTGCCGCCGCGCTCGGCGAGCAGATGAACGACCCGCGCGTGAAGTTGCTGCGCCACGACACCAATCGCGGTCCGGCGGCGGCGCGCAACACGGGCATCAAGGCGGCGCAGGGCGATTTCGTCGCCTTTCTCGACGCCGACGACACCTGGGCACCTGAGAAGCTCGGCCGCCAGGTCGCGGCGCTGCGTGACGCCCCGGCCGGCACCGACGTGGCCTGCACCGGCTACCTCCTACGCCGGCCGTTCAGCGGCGAGGAAGAGGTGCGGATCCCGGCCGATGCCGGCGAAAACTGGTTCGCGCGCCTGCTCTGGGTCTGCGACCTCAGCCCCGGCAGCACCATGATGGTCCGCCGCGAGGTGTTCGACCGGATCGGCCGCTTCGACGAGCAGCTGCGCCGGCTGGAAGACCGCGACTGGCTGCTGACCTACGCGCGCCAGGGCCGCGTGATGGTGGTGCCGCAAGTGCTGGCGACCATCAACCTGTCGCACGGCGCCGATCTGGACCATGTCCGCCACGCGCACGGCGTGATGTTCGAGCGCTACGCCGACGACGCCCGCAAGCTCGGCCCCGCCGCCTGGCGCACCTTCCGCGCGGCGATGGCGGTGGAGATGGTCTCTACCGCCTACTGGAGCGGCCGCTACACGGTTGCCATCCGCCACCTGGCGAGCGCGATCCTGATCATGCCGCCGCGACACTATTCCTTCTACCGCCTGGTGCTGCGCCGCGCCGGGCAGGCCTGGCGCCGGCGGCTGGCCGGCAACTTGGTGTGGTGATGAGCGACGACCCGCTGTTCGAGCAGATGCAGACCGAGGGATGGGCGGTGATCCGGCAGGTGATCCCGGCCGAGGTAATCGACGCCTGCGTCGCCGAGTACGAGGCCACCGTGAAGCCCTACGACGGCGTGGTGCTGCGTCAGTCCACCAACCCGGAGAAGCACATCCTGTCCGAGGCCGGCCACGTGGTGAACGGCCTGCTGAACAGCCACATCCCGGGCCAGTGCCCGCCGCTCGACAGCTTCTCCGAGACGGTCCTGGCGGTCGTCACGCACGACAACATGCAGGCCGCGATCCGCCGGCTCTCAGGGCGCGAGACCGCCTCGTGCATGCAGACCATGGTGTTCGACTTCTCGCCGGCGACGATGGCGCACCAGGACTGTGTCTATCTCGACAGCGTGCCGTCGGGCGGGATGATCGCAGCCTGGACCGCGTTGGAGGACATCGCCGAGGACGCCGGACGGTTCTACGTCCT